>CAYODB010000023.1:15280-27916 GCA_964402495.1 uncultured Bordetella sp. | reverse complement strand
CGATGTCGGCCCCTTTAATGGCCGGGGCGTCGTTGACTCCATCGCCGGTCATCGCCACTACGGCGTCGTTGGCTTTCAAGGCACGCACAATGCGGAGTTTATGCTCGGCGGTGACGCGGGCGTAGACTGCGATTTCGGGAGCGCGCCGCTTGAGTTCAGCATCGTCAATCTTGTCCAGTTCCAGACCGGTTAGCGCAGGTGCGCCCGACCCGACAGCTAGCTCCTTCGCAATGGCAACTGCGGTGTGAGGATGGTCGCCGGTGATCATCACGACCCGGATACCGGCCGAATGGCAGGTTGCGATCGCCGCCTTGGCCTCGGGCCGTGGCGGGTCGTACATTCCGGTCAAACCTACAAAGACCAGATCGCGCTCTACGGCATCTGCGGTGAGGTCGGCAGAGGATGGATCCAAGTCACGGTAGGCCGAGCCGAGTACACGCAGTGCCTGAGTGGCCATCGTGGACGTTTGCTGCAGGATATTTTGCCTGTCTTGATCCGCAAGCGGTTGGATTGCTGTACTCGTATACATGTGAGTGCAGCGCTCCAATAGAGAGTCGGGCGCGCCATTGATGAAAGCCCGCAAGTTTCCCGGCGGCATCCTACGGATGACGGTACTGCGCTTGCGATCAGAGTCGAAAGGAAGTTCCTGGTGCTTCGGCCATTCTTTCTCAATCCGCGTGCGGTCTCCGCCCGCTTTGGCCGCCGCCGATAACAAGGCACCTTCGGTCGGGTCTCCGAGGACCTTCCACTTCCCATCTTCCTGAGCCAGGTGCGCGTTGTTGCAGGCAATCAGGACGCTTGCCAGCTCGAGTAGTGGCGCGGCATGCGGCCCTTCGGCCTTGACGCCTTCAATGCGGACTTCGCCATCCGGACCATAGCCTTCCCCTGTAACCTCGTAGCTTTGGCCCGCGACGAAGAGCGCTCTAGCGGTCATCTCGCCGGCCGTTAAGGTGCCGGTTTTGTCGGTGCAGATGACGCTTGTGGAGCCTAGCGTCTCCACGGCGGCCAGCTTTCTCACTAGCGCACTGCGGCGCGCCATTCGTGAAACACCGAGGGAAAGGGCGACGGTGACGGCTGCGGGAAGCCCTTCCGGCACGGCTGCCACGGCAAGGCTGACAGAGGTCAAGAATAGCTCCAACAGTTCGGTTCCGCGAAGCAAGCCCATCACGAACACAAGTGCAACCACTCCCAACGCGGCCCAAACCAGGATCCGCCCCACGGCGTCCAGTTTCTGCTGAAGTGGAGTACCCTGCTCTGTCGATGCCTTCTCAATCAGCCCAGCAATTCGGCCCAACTCGGTCTTCATCGCTGTTGCGACGACGACCGCCTGTCCTGTGCCGGCGGCAACGGCCGTCCCACTGAAGACCATGTTCTCGCGGTCTCCGAGCGGGATATCGGCTTGACTTAATAAGACGACACTCTTCGATACGGCTTCTGACTCACCGGTTAGGGCGGCCTCAATGCACTTGAGAGAAGCTACTTCAAGAAGCCGCGCGTCAGCGGCGACAAGATCGCCAGTTTCGAGAACGAGGATGTCACCCGCGACGACGCCCGAGGCGGGAATCGAAGCGATCTGTCCGTCGCGTCGTACCTTGGCGGTGGGCGCGGTCATCTTCTTGAGGGCTGCAATCGATTCCTCGGCGCGGTATTCCTGATAGAAGCCAATAACGGCGTTGAGCAAGACGACTATGAAGATGGCGACCGCATCCACTGCATCGCCCAGCGCACCGGAGACAACTCCGGCGGCGATGAGAATCCAGATGATCACACTTCTGAACTGGCCGAGGAAAATCCAAAGCATGCTGACACGCTTTGTTTCCCGCAACTCGTTTGGGCCATCGGTTTCGATGCGTTGCGCTGCGTCCTGCGTTGTAAGACCTGTGGCGGTGGATGTTAGGGAAGCCAGTACGTCATCTACCGGTCGATTGTGCCACTCGCCATCCTTCGAAATCTCGGCCTGCTGAGTTGTCGGGGTCAAACCGTTGCCTCACGAACCACGGACACTAACAGCTTTCGTCGATTGCGTGCGCCTTGAATCATCAGGAATTCGCCCAGGTTCTCTGCAGTGAGCAAACCGACCAGCTTCTTATTTCTGAGTACCGGCAGAGTAGGACAGCCGGACGTCTGCAGCCGTTGGAGCGCATTTTCCAACATGTCGGAAGCATCGGTGACAACAAAATCCCGGTGCATGATTTCACTTACCACCGGATCATCCTTCTGCGCCAAGGCTTTCATTAGGGCGTCCCGGGTGACAACGCCGACAACTTGATCGCCGTTCAGGACTGGAAAATCCTGTTGGGCACCCTTAAGAATCAAGCGCGACACGTATTCCAAGGTATCTTCAGGCGCGACGGTTTCGAAGGTAGTCATCATCGCCGCACTCACCGGTATTCCACCCAAGGCTGATTTCATCAGCACCATACTCGATTCCTGCGCGGCGCCAATCCACACGAAGAGAGCGATAAACATCAGCATTGGATTATAGAAAAACCCGACGATGCCAAACAGGAGCGCCATGCCCTGTCCCAGGTTCGCCGCGATTTGAGTAGCCTTCGTATATTCCATGCGAGTTGCCAGGAGCGCTCGTACGACCCGGCCACCGTCCATGGGGAAGGCAGGCAGCATATTGAATACTACGAGTGAGATGTTCACCAGTAGTATGCGCTCGGCTAAGGAGCCCGTAGAGATATCGATTCCCGCAAGGTTCATTCCGCCCCTAGTAAGGTACAACCAAATCCAGAGGCCCGCTGCGATCACGACGTTGACAGCCGGGCCGGCCAACGCAACCCAAAGTTCCTGGTATGGGTCATCCGGCATCCTTTCCAGGCGTGCCACGCCGCCAATAGGGAGAAGCGTGATATCTTTCGTCAGAATGCCGTAGTGCCTGGCCGTTAGTGCGTGGCCGAACTCATGCAGGACGACGCAACCGAATAGGGCCAGCATGAAGACCACATTGGCCAGGACGACCTGTTGAGTTTTGCCGGCGAGTAAGCCGGACAACACGATCCAGGCCATGAAAATCAAAAACGTGAAATGCACCTGCACGCGTATGCCGGCAATCTTACCCAATCCTAGTGACCAGCCCATAGCAGTCACCTCCGTTCTTTTTATTCGTTTATATCTGCAATTTCAGTGCCACTGGTGAACTGCGCTAATCCGGTGAAGGGACAATCAACTCCCGATAAGCGCGCCGGGCCTCCTGGGTCTGGGGAATACCCAGCTTGGCGGTGTTTATAGGCTCTGGCGCAGTCATTCAGGGTTGCTCCATTTCCAGTTGCGGATTTCCGGCAGGTCCTGGCCGTTCTTGTCAATGTATTGCTTGTGCTCGATCAGCTTGTCCTTGAGCTGCCGCTTCAGGTAAATGCCTTTGTCGCCGGTTTGCGGCAGGCGGTCGATGGTGTCCATCGCCAGATGAAAACGGTCCAGATCGTTCAGCACCGTCATGTCGAAAGGCGTGGTGATGGTGCCTTCTTCTTTATAGCCGCGAACGTGGATATTGGCGTGGTTGGTGCGGCGATAGGTCAGCCGATGGATCAGCCACGGATAAGCGTGGTAGGCGAAGATCACCGGTTTGTTCTTGGTGAAGATTTCGTCGAAATCGGTGTCGCTCAAGCCGTGCGGGTGCTCAGTTTTCGGCTGTAGCTTCATCAGGTCGACGACGTTGACCACGCGGATTTTCAGTTCGGGAAAATGCGCTCTCAGAATGGAGACGGCCGCGAGCGTCTCAAGCGTTGGAACGTCGCCGCAGCAGGCCATGACGACGTCGGGCGCGACAGCCTGATCGTTGCTGGCCCACTGCCAGATGCCGATGCCTTCGGTGCAATGCCTGACGGCGGCGTCCATCGTCAGCCACTGCGGCGCCGGATGCTTGCCCGCGATCACGACATTGACGTAATGGCGGCTGCGCAAGCAATGGTCCATCACCGACAGCAGGCAATTGGCATCCGGGGGCAGGTAAACCCGCACGATATCGGCCTTCTTGTTGACGACATGATCGATGAAGCCGGGATCCTGGTGCGTGAAGCCGTTGTGGTCCTGGCGCCAGACGTGCGAGGCGAGCAGGTAATTCAGCGACGCGATCTTGCGCCGCCACGGCAGGTGAGAGGTGACTTTCAACCATTTGGCGTGCTGGTTGAACATCGAATCAATGATATGAATGAAGGCCTCGTAGCAATTGAACAGTCCGTGCCGCCCGGTGAGCAGATAGCCCTCGAGCCAGCCCTCGCATTGGTGTTCGCTCAGCATCGAATCGAGCACGCGTCCGGCGGGTGCAAGGAATTCGTCGTTCGGCAGGGTAGCCGCATCCCATTGTCGATGGGTCACTTCAAAAAGGGACTCGAGGCCATTGGAGAGCGTCTCGTCCGGACCGAATACGCGGAAGTTGCGTTGCTCGGCATTCAGTTTCGCGACGTCGCGCAGGAAAGGCCCGAGCACCTGCGTGTCGCCGATGCCCGGCGTGCCGGGCGTCGGCACCTGCGCCGCATAGTCACGGAAATCCGGCATGCGCAGGTCGCGCAACAGCATGCCGCCGTTGGCGTGCGGATTCGCCCCCATGCGCCGATCGCCCTGGGGTGCAAGCTCGGCCAATTCCGGTTTCAGCCGGCCCTGCTCATCAAAGAGCTCCTGCGGGCGGTAGCTCTTGAGCCAATCTTCCAGAAGCTTGAGGTGTTCCGGATGCGTGTGCGGGTGCAGCGGCACCTGATGCGCACGGAAGGTTCCTTCAATCTGAAGGCCATCGACCACTTTCGGTCCCGTCCAGCCTTTGGGCGACACCAGCACGATCATCGGCCAGCGCGGCCGCGAGGCGCTGCCGCTGGCGCGCGCGTATTGCTGGATCTGCTTGATTTCCTCAACGGCCGTGTCGAGCGCCGCGGCCATTGCCTCGTGCATCGGCCCGGGTTCGTGGCCCTCGACGAAATAGGGCGTCCATCCGTAACCGCGCAGCAACTGCTCCAATTCTTCGCGTTCAATGCGGGCGAGGATGGTCGGGTTGGCAATCTTGTAGCCGTTGAGATGCAGGATCGGCAGCACGGCGCCGTCGGTGACCGGATCGAGAAACTTGTTGGAATGCCAGGCCGTGGCCAGCGGTCCGGTTTCCGCTTCGCCGTCGCCGACGACGCACGCCACGATCAGATCCGGATTGTCGAACACCGCACCGAAGGAATGGCTGAGCGAATAACCCAGCTCGCCGCCCTCGTGAATCGAGCCCGGGCACTCGGGCGATGCGTGGCTCGGAATGCCGCCTGGAAACGAAAACTGGATGAATAGCTTGCGCAGCCCGGTCTCGTCCTGGCTGATGTCCGGATAGATCTCGCTGTATGTACCTTCGAGATAGGTGTTGCCTACGACCGCCGGGCCGCCATGGCCGGGACCGGAAACGTAGATCATGTCGAGGCCGTACTGCTTGATGACGCGGTTCAGGTGCACGTAGATGAAGTTCTGCCCCGGCGTCGTGCCCCAGTGCCCGAGCAGCATGTGTTTGACATCATCGAGCTTCAGCCCCCGCTTCAGCAGCGGGTTGTCGTAGAGAAAAATCTGCCCGACCGAAAGGTAGTTCGCGGCCCGCCAATAGGCGTCCATCTTGCGCATCAGCCCGGTATCGAATGTCTTCGTATCTGCTTTCATGCTTCCAGTTCCCGAGTCGTGCGCGACGAGCCGCCGTTCGAAATCATTGATCTGCGCGTAGCGTTCCGAATAGACTGCTTTTGAACCGAGATCGTGAACCCGGCGTTATCAACACATCCTCGTAGTGCGAGCGTGCTTTCGCCATCAGTGTTTGCGCGAATGACTCAGACAAGGACTTGCCCTATTGAATCAGGCGCAGCGATCGCATCGCAGTAAGGCCCCATATACAATGCGTGGCAAAACGAACTTGTGGGATTGCGCCTAGCAAATCATGATGCCCGCTCACCGGCATGTTGTATGTTCGGTAGCGAACATGCCGTTTAGGCTTCCGTGCACCTGGAAACCACGCTCCGCGGCGCGAGAAAGGCCCGTCACTACGGATGAAGCGTGCCCGGTCCTCGGAGAAAAGCACTTCATGGCTATCGGGGTTCGACGCCGAGCGGCTGATGGGTTGCCGGCCATACGCTGCTGCTCGCGGTATCGCGCAGGAAAAGATAACTTCCTCACTCATCGCACGTCGCGTCTTCGCTTCATCCATAACCAGCGCAAGGCGACGAGGGTGCGCTCGACCGCGTCCGCGCGTGTCATCCAGCCGCGCTCAACGCCCGCCGGATAAACGGATAGCGCGAATCCGACCACAGCGATGCTCGCCGGGGCCTCCTTGCGCGAGGTGTCAGCGACCAGGACGTTGGCCAGATTCACCGTATGCACGAAGTAGTCGAACGCATTACGCTGCAGTTGGTCGAGCAGCGCCTCGTCCGACTGCGCGCGATGTTCAGTCATGATTGTTCATGCGCCGCCGCCCGGTGCAGTTGGCGAACCGCTGCCGATGGGCGCAATCGCCCTATCGACGATCGTCTGTGCTTCCACCAGAATGCTGCGTAGGTGGTCGCCGTCGCGAAAACTCTCAGCATAAATCTTGTAGATGTCCTCGGTGCCGGAAGGGCGCGCGGCAAACCAGCCGGTTTCGGCCACCACTTTCAATCCGCCGATCGGCGCGTCATTGCCCGGCGCGCGGCTGAAGACTTTCTGAATGGCTTCGCCCGCCAGGGTCGTGGATTTCACCTGCTGTGGCGAGAGTTTCGATAATTGTTCTTTCTGCGCCGGGGTCGCGGCTGCTTCGATGCGATCCGCGAAGATCTCCCCGAACTCTTGCGCTAAATCGAGGTAGATTTCACCCGGATCATGACCCATTCGCGCTGTAATTTCCGCTGACAGCAAGGCGGGCACAATGCCGTCCTTGTCGGTTGTCCACACGGTGCCGTCACGGCGCAGGAAAGATGCCCCCGCACTTTCTTCGCAACCGAAGCCGAGTGAACCATCGAGCAAACCTGCGGCAAACCATTTGAAGCCGACCGGCACTTCGTACAGTTGCCGTCCCAGCCTGGTGCTCACGCGATCGATCATCTGGCTGCTCACCACCGTTTTCCCAATGGCAGCATCTTTGCGCCAGGCGGGCCGGTGCTGACACAGGTAGTCGATGGCCACCGACAAATAATGATTCGGCGGCAGCAGGCCCGTGCTGCGCGTGACAATCCCGTGCCGGTCGTGATCGGTATCGCACGCAAAGGCGATGTCGAAGCGGTCCTTCAGTTCAATCAGACTCTGCATCGCGTAGGAGGAAGACGGGTCCATGCGAATCCGGCCGTCCCAATCGACCGTCATGAAACGAAAAGTGGCATCCACCGCCTGATTGACGACCGTGAGGTCGAGCTTGTAGCGATCGCCGATCGAGGACCAGTAATGAACCCCGGCGCCGCCGAGCGGATCGACGCCCATGCGAATGTGTGCGCCGCGAATAGCGTCCATGTCAATCACGTTGCCGAGGTCGTTTACGTAGGCATTGAGAAAATCGTGCTCGTGGGTTGTCGAAGCGTGAAGCGCCTTGTCGAAGGAAATCCGCTGCACGCCCTTGAGGCCGCGCTGAAGCAGTTCATTGGCCTGTTTTTGGATCCAGCCGGTAATGCCAGTGTCCGCCGGCCCGCCATTGGGCGGGTTGTACTTGAAGCCGCCGTTGTCCGGCGGATTGTGCGACGGCGTGATGACAATGCCGTCGGCCAACCCGTTCTCGCGTCCGCGGTTGTAGGCGAGAATTGCATGCGATACGGCGGGGGTCGGCGTGTATTCGCCGCCCGCCGCCATCATCACCTCCACGCCATTGGCCGCCAGCACTTCCAGCGCGCTGGCAAATGCCGGCTCGGAAAGCGCGTGTGTGTCGATGCCGATGAAGAGCGGGCCGCCGATGCCTTGTTTCTTGCGGTACAGGCAAATGGCCTGGCTGATTGCCAGCACATGCGCTTCGTTGAACGTTTTGTCGAATGCCGAACCGCGATGTCCGGAGGTGCCGAATGCCACTCGTTGCAACGGGATCGAGGAATCTGGCGCCTCGCTGTAATAGGCGGTGACGAGTTTGGCGACGTTGACCAACATCGCAGGCGGCGCAGGTTTTCCGGCCAAAGGGCTGATTCTCATTGCGGTCCTGGTTGATTGGCTGAATGTGCGTGCGCTGTGGCGGGTGCCGATTCTGGGGCATGACGCGCTATTGGCGCCTTGGCCGCGGCAACGAAGTGCGCCGGCTCCAACCCGAAATGCTGCGCGACAGCTTTCAGCGGCGCCGACATGCCGAAAGTATGCAGACCGAGGATGGCGCCTGCGAAGCCAGTATAACGCTCCCAGCCGAAGGCCGAGGCTTCCTCGACCGCCACGCGAGCCGTGATCGCCGGCGGAAAACCCTGGTCGCGATATTCCTGAGTTTGGCTTTCGAACAATTCCCACGACGGCATGCTGATGACTCGCGAATTGATGCCATCGGCTTTTAACTTTTCATACGCAGTCACGCAGAGCGGAACTTCGCTGCCGGTCCCCAGCAGCAGCACGTCCGGTTTGCCGTCCGGGGCGTCGGCCAGTACGTAGGCCCCCAGCGCCACGCCGCCGGCGCTCGCGTATTTCGAGCGATCGAGAGTAGGTACTGCCTGCTGCGTCAGCACCGAATCAACGCATTAGTCGAACTGTCATGGCGTAACTGAGACTCCTGTGGGCTTTCCAGTTCGGGTAGCAGCTTGTGGGCGGGGCAGCGCCGCGCCGGTCACCTGACTCATTTAGCCGTGACCCCGGCAGGCTGCGCACTTTTTTCCTTGATGCGCGATAGCAATGCGCGCCACGATTTCGAGAAAGCGTCGGCGCCTTCGCGCTGCAGTCGGGCGGCCAGTGCTGCGTCGTCGACGCCTTCGCGCCTGAATTCCTCGAGCACAGCCTCGGCATAGCCGCCGTCATCTGGAATAGCGGTTCCGACCCTGCCATGGTCTGCAAATGCGCGCAGCGTCTTTTCCGGGATGGTGTTGATCGTGTCTGGCGCTGCGAGAGCCTGGACGTAGAGCGTATCTGGTGCCGCAGGATCCTTGGTGCCGGTGCTGGCCCAAAGCAGCCGCTGCGGATGCGCGCCGGTCCGTAGGATCTTTTTCCAGCGCGGCGACGCCAGCAGGTCGCGATACGCCTTGTAGGTGTGCATCGCGATCGCGATACCGAGGCGGTTGCGGTACTGCGGTGAGATCTCCTGTTTGACAGCAACATCCCAGCGGCTGATAAAGAGCGACGCAACGGATTCGACCTTCGGGTCGAGGCCGGCAGCGATGCGGCGTTCGATGCCACGCATATAGGCGCCGGCGGCGGCGAGGTAGTGTTCCCGTGAGAACAGGAGGGTAACGTTGATGGGCACTCCGGCGAAGATGGATTCCTCGATCGCGGGTATGCCGGCTGCCGTTCCCGGAATCTTGATGAAGAGATTCGGGCGTGCGGCTGCCGCCTGCAAGCGCGCGGCAGCGTGTATCGTCTTCGCGGTGTCGTCGGCGAGCAGCGGGGAAACTTCGAGCGAGACCCAACCGTCGACGCCGTCGGTCGCCTCAAAGACCGGACGGAACAGGTCGGCAGCCTGCGTCAGGTCCTGAAGCGCGAGCGCGAAGAACAAGTCCTCGCCCGACTTTTCCTGGCGCACCAGTTCGTCGATCGCCCCGTCATAGGATTTCCCGCTGCCGATCGCGTGTTCAAAAATGGTCGGGTTCGAGGTGAGCCCCGTCACCGACAGATCTGAGATGTAGCGTGCCAGCGTGCCGTTGGTCAATATTTCGCGGGTGATATTGTCGAGCCAAAGACTTTGCCCAATATCATGCAACTGTTGCGTCGCCTTCATGGCGCCTCCTGTTCCGCATGGCCGGTATGGCGTCTCCGATAAGCCGTGCGTAGGGCGATTCCGCTCCCGGCTGTTCTTCAAAAAGGTTGACGCGAGCGGCGAGCGCGACTGCTGATCTGGGGGAGAGCCGAAAGCGCAGATAATTTCCCCGCCCGGTCGCAGTAAAGAGAGTCGGCGAACAATCTTTGCGGCGGCGGCTTCAGTTCCACCAGGACCTCGGCCGCCGTTTCAGCCAGATACTTGCCTCGACGCCGAAATCTTCAGAAAGCGTGATCTGGACGCTGGCCACGCAGTTACGGTTCCAGATCGGCTCCAGAAACGAATTGGCGAGTCATCAACTCGACGTCCTTTCTGCAAACGACATCCAGGATCACTTCGACAATGAGTCCGGGCCTCTTTTCTGGCCCGATTTGGCTTACTTCATCTGGGTTGCGCGCCGCTTCAGCGGCAATTGGGAAGTGTCGCCGGGTTTCCTGCCGGCGTTTTCCCCGATCGCCTCGCTGGTCTCGCCCGGATTGTCGCGATGAATCTTTGCTTGCGCCAACGTCTCGGTCCGGACCGCCTTGGTCTCTTTCACACAGGTACGCGCGTCACTGCCCGTGAGTTCTTTGCATTTCGCGATAGAGTCGGCGTAGTCCGTCTGTGCCTGGGCTTTGGCAGCGCGGTATTCTTCGCTGCGCTTTGACGCATCGATCTTGGCAACTTCCGCGGACATGGCGACGCGGTCTGGTTCGGCATTCGGCTGGGTATCGGCCGTAACGTTCTGGGCCATTGCCGACGATCCAACGCCGACGAACAGACCCAGGACCAATAGAGAGAGCGGGGTTCTTTTCATTTTCTGGATTCCTTGGAAAAAACACGCGAGGGTCCGGAGGGCTCCGCCTTCGCCTGTGTTCACGTGGCGTTCCCCGGTGGCGCTTTACTTCTGGCATCCTGGCCATTGCGGCCCGGTCATGGTGCCTGGATCACCAAAGGCCAAGCTAGGCTGTGTCGACTCGCTTGTATGTACGCCAACACACACAGGATTGATCATTTTGCGACGTGGCGCGCGAAATCGACGCAAGAGCGAAGGCATCAATGTCGGCTCGCTTACAAGCTGTCCTTCGAATTCTTCCGCGATGGCATCGCCGGCTGTGGCCGGACGCCGCAAGTGCCGCAGCGACGATCGCCGTGTCCGTGGCCGGAGACGTAGATCGCTTCCGAAACGTCAGTAGCGCCACCACGCCTGCCAGCGCGAAGGCCACCGGCGTGCCGCCGTGCGCCAGTTGCACCGCCAGGCCCAAAACCGCAAAAATCCCGCCGCCGACCATCCCGCCGACGCCGATCGCGATCACCGCCCACAATCCGATCTTATGGGCCGCTCGCCTGGATCGCCTCCGCTCGACACCATCCACCGCCATGGTGGCGGGCCCGGGTCCATCGCTCGCGGTAATCCCCCAGCAGCAGCGGCCGTACCCTTTGAACTTGAGCGGATTGTCGATCGCATATTGCTGCTGCACATAGGTGGCGCGGCGGCTGTTCTCGAAATAGTCAATCCCCTTGTCGCGCATGAAGAGGTCCTGAATGCCGCGAAAATCGATCCAGAGGTGCGAAAGCTGGTGCGTGAAAAGTGATCCAGCGTACAGATAGTCGTATCCATAGCAGTGTTGCCACCGATAAGTCGAGCTCCACGCGGCGTAGCCGCCGTCAGACAGCGGATGCGTGGGAGAGCCGAGCGCAAGGATATAGAGCAAGACTGCTTCATCGTAGCCCTGCCAGCTATACTCGAGGAAGCCGCTTTCGGGCTTCCAGCCGTGCGTCAGCGTTGCACCCTGGTTCTGCGCCCAGTGCCAATTGGCGCGGCGATAGAGAGCGTCGGCGAGGGTCCGGATCTCGTGCTCGGGGGCCGACTCCGAGTCAAAATAACGTCCTGCCGTCAACATGCCGGCCAGCAGAAATGCGCTGTCAACCGTCGACAGTTCGCATTGCCAGGCGCGCCGCCCGGTCCGCATATCGAGAAAGTGATAGTAAAGGCCCTGGTAGCCGGTGGCATCGGGTTCAGGGCCGTGCGGACTGTTGCAGAAAAAGCGCAGTGTCGCGAGCGTTAGCTCGACAGCGGCGGCACGCGATATGAACCCGCGCTCGATCGCCACCGGGTAAGCCGCCAAGGCGAATCCGGTGGCGGCGATGCTGGCAGGCCAATCCGTAGCGGTCTTGTCGCGCACCAGTCCGTTGGCGCGATTTACCTCATTCAGAAAGTACCTGAATGATTGGAACTGAAGAATTTCCACCTCGGCTTCGATGACCAGCGACTTAGCGTGCAAGCGAGAGGCCACGGAAAAATCGCTATTTCGCCAGTTGCTTGCGGAAGGACTTCAGTTCCCGCTGGCGTTTCGCGCTGGTCTTTGGATAGGCCATCTCGAGTCCTTTGAATGCATCAAGGATGACCTGGGAAACGATCAGCCGGGCGTTCTTTTTGTCATCCGCAGGCACGACGTACCAGGGCGCGTGATCGGTGCTGGTCGCGCCCAGGCAAGCCTCGTAAGCCGTCATGTACTGCTCCCAGTATCCTCTCTCGTAAAGGTCGGCGCGGCTGAACTTCCAGTTCTTGTCCGGCTCGTCGATACGCGCCAGGAATCGCTTTCTCTGCTCTTTCTTCGAAAGGTGGAGGAAAAACTTGATGACGCGCGTGCCGTTGCGGTAGAGATGGTCTTCCAGGTCAACCATGGAGCGATAGCGGTCCTTCCAGACGGAGCCCTCATCGAGCAACGCGTCCGGCAGACCCTGCGCACGCAGGATCTCCGGATGTACCCGGACGATCAGCACTTCCTCGTAATAGGAGCGGT
>CAYODB010000023.1:0-15270 GCA_964402495.1 uncultured Bordetella sp. | reverse complement strand
AGATGCCGATGCGGCCGCGTTCCGGCAAGGAGCGCGTAGTGCGCCACAGAAAGTCGTGCTCCAGCTCGGTTGCGCTCGGGTGCTTGAAGCTGAACACCTGGCAGCCTTGCGGGTTGACCCCGGACATGACGTGGCGGATGGCGCCGTCCTTGCCGGCGGCGTCCATCGCCTGGAAAATCAGCAGCAGCGCATAGCGGTTGGACGCGTAGTGAAGGCGCTGCAACGCGCTAAGCTGCTCGACGTGTCGCTGGAGGAACTTGTGGTAATGCTTCTTCGACTTGTACACAGGCGCTACCAGCGTCGGCCGCTTTTTGAGGTCGACATGTTCCCCCGCCAACACCCGGAATTCATTGGCGTCAATCTTCATCTTCAATTCTTTTGTTGTTCAGGCGTCTGAGTCGAACGACCGTCGTCGCGGTAGCGCATTGTCAGCATGCGGCTGGAGCCTTCTGGCGCGGCAGTTATATCGAACGAAAGGGCCTGGTTCGGCAATCGATGGTAGGTGCCGTAGTAGGAGACGAACCCGTTTTCGTGATTGACCTTCATATCGATCGGTAGCTTGCGGCCGGTAAGATCACGAATCTTAACTGTAAGGACGGCGGGTAAGGTCGCGTTGCCGGCGCGGCTTTTTTCCATAACCGTTATATTCAGGATAAAGACGGACGGTCCCTGCTCAAAGCCATGCGCCTTCGCCACGGATGCCGGGATGGTCTCGCTGCTGACGGTGCTGCTGCGCAATGTGTAGTTACCTTCCGTCACCTCATGAGGTTGCGCGCCGGCGAAGAGCGGCGTCCAGGCAGCCAGGCAGATGAGGACGGTCGCGATGTGATTCGATCCGTTCATATTTGCAGTTCTCCCGTGACAAGGTACGCGGCTTCAGGCGATTCCTTTTGACGCCGGCCATCGAAGCGGACAAGTGCGCGTCGCTGATCTCGCCATTTTGTGAACGCGTGATCCGCACGCTTCGGCGCGAGTGCCTCGACTGGCTGATCCCCATTGTCAGAATCCCACACCTGGCCGTTGCGGCCCGGTCATGGTGCCTGGATCACCATAGGCGACGGTACGCTGTGGCGACTTGCTTGTATGTGTACCAACGCACACTAGGCGTTTATTATGTTGCGAGGCGGCGCGCGAAATCGACGCAAGATCGAAGGCATCAAATTCGGCTTGCTCACAAATCTCACGAGTGTGGAAAAGGCAAAGAAAACTCCGGCAATCAGCCCGCAGCCGAGTGCGGACAGGTCCGGAACGTTCCCATTTCAAGCAGGCTCATCTCATTCATGTGGCCCCTGCTAATCAGTCTTGTCTCTCGAATCGGTTTCTGAACTTTCCCAATACCCGGCACTCTCACTGAGCATCGTGCAATCAGTGCCCAGTCCCCTGCATAATAGGGGTGATCCGCACTGACCCGGGACCGCCGTGATGATTTCCTCCTCATTCGATTCGCTGCGCGGCTGGTTTCACCCCGACCGCTGGCAGCAGTCGCCCGCGGCCGGCTACACGCTCGCGATCGCGTTCACCCTCCTGGCGCTCTGGTCCCGCTCCTGGGTCCAGCCCTACATCGGCGACAGTGCTCCCTTTTCCACATTCTTCGCGGCGGTGGCCCTCACAGCCTGGTTCGGCGGCTACGGCCCCTGCATCCTGGCGGTGATTCTGGGGTCTCTGTGCTCGTGGTATTTCGTTCTCGTCCCCGTCACTACCTTCAAGATACCAGAGCAGCACCAGTTGATGGCCCTTGGCGTATTCGTGCTCACCGGCCTCATCATCGCGGCGTTCAGCGGCCGCATGCGCCGTGCCCTGGATGCGATGTACCTGGCCAAACTCGAAAGCGAAGGGCGCTCGATCGAAGCACAGCGCTCGCAACAGATCCTCGACACGCTGCTGGAAAACGTCCCTGAAGGCATCACCATGGCGGGGGGGGCGCCGGACTTCCGCATCGTGGCGCAGAGCCGCTTCGCGCAGAAGGTGATCGGGCCGGCTTCTGAAAAAATCATCGGCATGCCTTCAGGAGAACATTCCGCGCCCACCGGACTTCTCATGGCCGACGGGACTGTCCCCCGCAAGGAGCAGGTGCCGCTCTACCGCGCGACGCACCATGGCGAGAACATCCAGAACGAACCCTGGATCATGCGCCGCCCGGACGGCACGCCCATGCATGTGTTGGTGAACACCGTGCCGGTGCTTGATGCAAAAGGCGTGATCCTCGGCGGCATCGGCTGCTGGCGTGACGTGACCAGCGAGAAGCGAGCGGAAGAGGAGAGCCGGCGCCTGCTGGAAAGCGAGCGGGCTGCGCGCGTGGAAGCCGAGCGCAATGCACGTGTCAAGGATGAATTCCTGGCGACCCTGTCGCATGAACTGCGCACGCCGCTGAATGCCATAGTCGGCTGGATGCACGTCCTCAAGTCGCGCCCGCCGGACGCGGAAGTGCTCATGCAGGCGATTGCCGCCATCGAGCGCAACAGCCGCGCTCAGACGCAATTGATCGAGGACCTGCTCGACATGAGCCGCATCGTCTCGGGCAAGTTTCGCCTCGAGGTGCAGACACTGGACCTGGTGCCGCTGATCCACGCGGCACTGGAATCGGTCCAGCCGGCGGCCGAGGCCAGGGAGATCCGGTTCGAGTCCATGCTGGATCCCGATGCCGGCCCAATCAAGGGCGATGCCAACCGCCTGCAGCAAGTGGTGTGGAACCTCTTGTCGAACGCGGTCAAGTTCACGCCCAAGGGTGGACGCATCCGGATTCATATGCAGCGCGTCAATTCCCACGTCGAGTTGAGCGTGACGGATTCTGGCATCGGCATGAGCCCGGAATTTCTCCCGCACGTCTTCGAGAGGTTCCGCCAGCAGGACGGTTCAATCACCCGTGCTCAGGGTGGGCTGGGTCTGGGCCTTGCGATCGTGAAGGAACTGGTCGAGCAACATGGCGGCTCGGTCGAGGCGAAGAGCGCCGGGAAGGATCAGGGTTCCACGTTCGTGGTCAGACTGCCGGTTGCAATCGCCGATGCCCGCAGTGCCGATACCGCAAACGCCCTTGCTGACGCCAGCGGGATCTCGCTGGAGGGGATGTTGATCCTGGCGGTCGACGACGATCCTGATGCCTGCGCCGTGCTGAGGCGCATCCTGGAAGACAGGAACGCGAAGGTCGAAATCGCGAACTCGGCCGTCGAGGCCCTGGAAAAACTGCAGCACCTTAACCCCGACCTCATCATCAGCGACATCGGCATGCCCGAGCGCGACGGCTACGCTTTCGTGGCGGACTTGCGCGGGTCTTCGGAATCGCGCTTGCGCGAGATGCCTGTCGTGGCCATGACCGCCTTTGCCCGTCCGGAAGACCGCATCCGCGCCTTGCAGTCGGGATACAACATGCATGTCACCAAGCCGGTCAATGCGCTGGAATTGCTGACTGTCATCACGCGCATCCGTCGGTCGGGTTAAGGCTTGAGCGTTGTCGCCACAGAGGCGCCGAGGACGCAGAGAAAACCGGGCAGTGAATCCGCAGACACAGGTATCAACTCAGGCAAGAAAACGGCCTGCCATACCCGACGCGACTCATCTTATTCCGCCAGGCTTTCCCTGCGCGCTGGTTCTTTGCTCTTCCTCTGCGTCCTCTGTGCGTCTGTGGTGAAAAGGTTTTACTAGTGGGTCACGCTTGATTCCCTGGAGTGTGACGGTTGCTGCCCCGGTCGCGGATGCGCGCGTTCCGCGAATTCCTCCACCATCTTGCGGGTGAAGGCAGGCAGGTCGTCCGGCTTGCGGCTGGAAACCAGCCCGTTGTCCACCACGACCTCACGATCCACCCATGTTGCCCCGGCGTTGATCAGGTCATTTTTCAGTGAAGGCCAGGACGTGATGGTGCGGCCGCGCACGGCATCGGCCTCAATCAGCATCCAGGGGCCGTGGCAGATGGTGGCGATCGGTTTGCCGGCATCGACGAAAGCCTTCACGAATGCCACGGCCTGGGGCTGCATGCGCAACTGATCGGGGTTCGCCACACCTCCGGGCAGGACCAGCGCATCGAAATCCTCGCTGTTGGCCGCATCGAGCGAAACGTCGACCTTGAAGCGGTCGCCCTTGTCGAAATGGATCCAGGCCTGGACTTCGCGTTGTCTGGGGGACACGATCATGGACTTGGCGCCGGCCTCATGCAGCGCGCGCCTCGGTTCCACGAGTTCGGATTGCTCGAACCCATCCGTCACCAGGACCGCGACTTTCATCCCTTCAAGCGTGGTCATCGGCTAACTCCTTTGTGCCAAGGATCGGCGGCGATCCGTCCTGGCCTTGCGCTGTTCCGGCTCCTGCATGGTGCTGCCGCTGTTCTGCGGCGGGCCGCCGGGATCGGCAAGGTTCTGGGCGAACTGGTGCGTCGATTTCGGGCGGCTGTTGTCACTGTCGCGCGGGCCGCGCCGGTCGGTGCCGAACTGCGGCGCACGCGACCGCGTTTGCTTGTGGGTGCCTTCGCCCTGCGTTGAATGGTAGGGCCGGGCTTTATCCGGCGTGCTGCCGCCGGCGTTGGGGTTCGAAGAGGGTTCGGTCTTGTTCATGGTGTGTTCCGGTCTGTGAATGGGCACACGCCTGTGTTTGGCTGCGGGCGTGCCTGCGGAGATGGGCGCCGGGAGAATGCATGCCAGGACTGATGCTGTAAGCGGCTGACCGCTGGCAGCGCGAAACTTGCCGCTTCCGGACGTCTTACTGGTTCGACAGGCTTTGAGCGCTTAGTTCAAGGGGATTTGGTCTGCGAACGGCGGGTAGCCCCGTTAGAGGCGTGTGCTCCCGCCCCTAACGGGGGGTGCCGCCCCCTAGATTTCCTGGCCGCTGGCGCTGTGGAGCAGGCAGTCGCGAATGAATGCGGTTTCGTGCTCTTCCGGCTTTTTCGGCTCGTCAAACACCCCGGCCGCGCGCGCGCTCAGGAACGCTTCGTCGGCATCGTCCTGCACGAACCAGCGCAGTTCCGGTGGGAAGGCACGGATGACCAGCAGGTCTTCCTCCAGCTTGCCGAGGAAGAATTCCCGGGTCACGCCGTTTTCCCGGGCAAGCGCGGCATTACGGATGAACTCGCCGCCCTCGCCGCATTCCGCGAGGGAAATGTTGCGGGCCGTGGCCTCGGCGACCCACGTAATGCTCAGGGCAAAAAGGCCGACTGCGTATGCAAGGCTTCGGATCATTTTCTTCTCCTGTAGCCCCGCGCCGCCGCGAGTCTTGGGCAGGTCAAAACCATGTTATTGACTCGCTGGTTCGCGTGGTGCCTGCCTGAGTGGATTGTAAGTCCGAAAATTCGTTCTGTTAAACTGGTTTCGCGTGCTGCATTGCGATTCGCCGCTTTGCGATTCAGCGCTTTGCGATTCGGCGCCGACAAACTGCGAGGGGGAACTGCCATGACAAAAAGATTCCCACTGATCAAATCGATCGCCGGCATGGTTCTGCTAATGCTGGCGCAGGCCGCCGATGCGGATCGCATCTCGCGGATGGAAAAGACCGAGCTCTGCGTGTACGTCTCCAAGCTCGAGGTCGCGGCCTACTACTATTTTGAGCAGGGCCGGCCACGTGAGGAGGTCGTCATCCATTGGCATGGCGACGAAACCGAAAACGAGATCGCCTTCATCAACAAGACCGTCGACGATGCCTATGGGTGGCTGGCGAGCTGGAAGGAAAGCAGCAATGCCATGCTGTCCGCGCAATCCTTCGGCGACATGATTTACCAGGCCTGCATGCGGGGAAATTCGCTCTGATCCGCATCTGCTCCGGCCTGCTGCTCATGACGCTGGCCTGCTCCGCGGCCGCGCAGAAAGACGCCGCCGAGAAAGTGCAGGAAGGCAACGTCAACAACTGGATCGAGTACTACAAGAAGCAGCGCGAGGGGGCGCAGGGCGATGCCGGTGCAGAGCAAAAGCGCAAGGACAAGGCAAATCTTGAAGGGGAGCAGGGAGAGCTTTCACCTGACCGGGCCCCGAATCCGGGAGAACGCCCCAAGTAGAGAATTTCTCTCAGCACTCAGCACCCAGCACCCAGCACTCAGCACCCAGCACCCAACCCAGTCCCTTTTTTTCGCCCGCCAGGCGAAAAAAAAGGGTGCGCATGGCGCACCCGTAAGTCAGTCGCAGCCCCCGAAAGGGAGGAGGAGGGCCGCGGCCTTGGAGAGATCAGCTATTGCAGGTCGCGTCGATGATGCCGGCGACCAGCGGATCCGCCGGATCCTTGTAGAGCGAAGGCTTGGTGACCTGGCCGGTCCAGACGGTGGCGCCGGTTCCGACTTCACCCGACGTCATGGTCCAGGCTTCGAAGCCCAGGCTGCGGTCTTCGCAGTCGACGGCGTAGTGAAGGATCTCGGATTTATGCGGAAAAGCAGCATCTCCGATGGTCTGCACCGTGCTGTAACTGCGCAGGATACGGGCTGTCTTCAGGGCGCCTTCGTCGCGAATGCTGGTGCGGTCGACGAACACGATCTGGTTGCTGACCTGTGCCACCAGGCTCCATTCGCCGGCAAACGAGGTGGCTGCCGTGAGGGCCACGATTCCAGCAACTAACCACTTGGCTGCATTGAGGAAAAGAGTTGCTAATACCAGTTTTATTGGGTTCATTTTCGGGTTCCTTTACGTGAGCTGAAATCGGGTACAACGCTACTTTGTTGCATGGCAGCAAATGTAGGCCTATACAAGCCAAACAGGAAGGGAGGCAGTTCGCATATGATTCATGCCGATAATGCATGTAATGGGGTGGGGGAATGGATCGCCTGACCGCAATGGAAGTGTTCGTGCGCATCGTCGAGACCGGAAGCTTTTCCGCCGTGGCGCGCGAGATGGGGATGACCCAGCCGACGGTGAGCAAGCAGCTCACCGCGCTGGAAAAACAACTCAAGACCCGGCTGCTCAACCGCAGCACCCGCCAGCTCTCGCTGACCGAAGCCGGCTCTTCGTATTACGAAAGCTCCAAGCGCATCATCGATACCGTGCACGAGGCGGAAGGCAACCTCGGCCTGCTGCAGACGCAGCTCACCGGCGTGCTGCGCGTGAACAGCTCGATCGGCCTCGGCCAGGTCTACCTCGGGCCGCTGCTGCTAAAGTTCCAGGAAGCGCATCCCGGCCTTTCGCTCGATCTCTCGTACGCGGATCGTTACGTGGACCTGGTGGAAGAGGGCATCGACGTCGCCATTCGCGTCGGCAAGCTCAACGACTCCACGCTCGCAGCGCGGCGCATCGGCAGTTCGCTTCGTTGCGTGATCGCCACGCCCGAATACCTGCAGCAGCACGGTACGCCGCAGGTACCGCAGGACCTCGTCAATCACAACTGCCTGCTCTATGCGTACCTCTCCACCGGCAACGAATGGACGTTCAACAGCAAGGAAGGCGAGATCCGCGTCAAGGTGTCGGGCAACTTCCGGTCGAACAACGGCGAGGCCATCCGCCAGGCCGTGTTCGCCAATCTCGGCATCGCCGTATCGCCCGACTGGCTGATCCTGCGCGAACTGGACGAGGGACGGCTGATCGCGATCCTGCGGGAATATGCACCGGCGCCAGCGGAAATCAACGCGGTGTATCCGTCGGCGCGCCACGTGTCGGCGAAGGTGCGCGCCTTCACCGAATTCGTCCGCGCGGAGTTTCAGAAGATTCCGGCGTTGAAGATCAGGTAAGGAACGATCGATGAAAGCGGGGCCGCGGTTCGAGGGCCGCGGGCCGAGTGAAAGCGCAATGCTCGAGGGCGGCTATTCCGCCGAAGGATTACCGGCAATCCAAGGCTCTGCTGTCACTCAAACCTCGACCCTCGAACCTCGGCCCTTGTTCTTTCTGATGCAGCCGGCATGTCGCCACAGAGAAATTTTTAGCTCGCTTTGTGTGCGGAAAAATCCAGCAACTCCATGATCCGTAGAGAGAAGCCGTCAAACCTATCACTTTGATAGATTTGACAGCTTTGCCGCTTGGCGAGGAAAGTGTTCACCAAGCGGCGGGCACAGCGCCGTTCATAAAAGAAAAAAGACAAAAAAGGCGATGTTGGAAAAAGGGATTCGCAATTGGCGCCGCAAGCGATGCAGTCGTTTGAACGGAAGCGGCTGTGGGAGCGAAAGGGAGAAGGAGCGCAGCGCGACGCGCTCGACAGCGACGCACTGGTCTGGGTGCTGGCCGCGCTCACCCAGTATTTCCGCATTCCCTTCGACCCGCGGCTGGTGCAGGGACAGTTCCCGCCGCCGCATGGATTCGAAACGATTGTTAGCGCAGCCGCGGCGCTCGGGCTGCGCGCCGGATGGAAGGCACGGCCCGCCTCCACACTGAACAGGATTGGGGCGCCGTTCGTAGCTGTACTGGCGCCCAGGATTTCAGAGCCGCACCCTGGTACCGGTGCCACCCGATATGTAGCCTCCCTGGCCCCGGAGGCATCGGACCAGCGGCTCGTTTTTATACTGCGGATCGAAGACGGGCGCGTCGCCCTCTTCGAGCAAGGCCAGTCCAGCCACTCGATCCTGCCGTTCGCGGAATTCGCGGCGCGATATGCGGGACAGGTGCTGCTGGTCACGCCGCAACGAAAGGCGCCGCAGGATCCCGACGTGGCGTCGGTCCGCGAGCCTTTCGGATTCCGCTGGTTCGTCCCCGAACTCCTGAAGCATCGCAAGGTGTTTCAGGATGTTCTTCTAGCGTCGCTAGCACTCCAACTGATGGCCCTGGCGACGCCTCTTTTTACGCAGGTGGTGATCGACAAGGTCATCGTTCACCACACCCTCAATACGCTCACGGTCATCGGCATCGGGCTGGCCGTGTTCCTGGTCTTTACCGCAGCCATGACCTGGGTGCGGCAATACCTCATCCTGCATACCGGCAACCGGATCGATGCCGTACTTGGGCTGAGGGTGTTCGAGCATCTGTTCCGGCTGCCGCCGCGGTATTTCGAGCATAGACCCACCGGTGTGCTGGTAGCTCGCGTACAGGGAGTCGAAACCATTCGCGAGTTCCTCGCCAGCGCTGCGGTGACGCTGATGCTGGACTTGCCGTTCATGGGCATCTTCCTGGCGGTGATGTTCTGGTACTCGTGGCAACTCTCGCTCATCACACTTGGCATATTGCTGGCCATCGTGGTGCTGAGCCTGATCGTCGCCCCGATGTTCCGCCGCCGGCTCAACCAGCAGTTCCTGCTGGGCGCACGTAACCAGGCCTTCCTCACCGAATACGTGTCGGGCCTGGAAACCGTGAAGTCGTTGCAGATGGAGCCGCAACTCAACGCCCGCTTCGGTGAGTACCTGGCTTCCTATCTGGATGCGGGATTCAGGACCAGAACGCTGGCCAACAGCTACCAGGTCGCCGCCAACACGCTCGAGCAACTTCTGACGTTGTCCATTCTCTGTGCCGGCGCCTGGCTGGTGATGCAGGAAGTCGGGTTCACTATCGGCATGCTGGTCGCCTTCCAGATGTTTTCCAGCCGGCTGTCGCAGCCGATGCTCAAGCTGGTGGGGCTATGGCAGGAATTCCAGCAAGCGGACATTGCGGTCAAGCGCCTTGGCGATCTGATGGATGCGCCGCAGGAGCCGTACTCCACCGTTCCGAGCAGAGAGGGCAAGCGTCAGGGCAAGATCGAAATCGAGAACCTTGCCTTCCGTTACGCCGACAACCTGCCTTACCTGTACCAGAACCTGAACATCACCATCGAACCTGGTCAGTGCATCGCCATCATGGGGCCGTCAGGCTGTGGCAAGAGCACGCTGGCAAAGCTGCTGCAGGGTTTCTATTTGCCCTCCGAAGGCTCGATGAAAATCGACGGACACGACATTCGCCACCTCTCCGCCAACGAACTCAGAAGCAGCTTCGGCGTCGTTCCCCAGGAGACGATGCTGTTCTCCGGCGCGATCTACGACAACATCGTCCTCGGTCATCCGCTTGCCAACTTCGAAGACGTAGTAATGGCCTGCAAGGCAGCGGGGATTCACGAAACCATCGAGGCGCTGCCGCAGGGCTACCAGACCCCGATTGGCGAGCACGGCGCTGGACTCTCCGGTGGGCAGAAGCAGCGCATCGCCATCGCAAGAGCTTTGCTCAAGCGGCCGTCGATCCTGATATTCGATGAGGCGACCAGCAATCTGGATGACGAAACGGCGAATGACTTTGGCGAGACGATCAATCAGCTAAGGGGCAAGGCGACCATTCTGATGATCGCTCACAAGCTTCCGGTTGGCATCAGGGAAATTGAGACGTTGGTCCTGGACGGAGCGGGGCCTCGATGAAAGTTTCAGGACTAAAGGGGTCAGGCCTGCATAATTGCATAAAGATGTTTTCTCAGGGCGTCGGCGATTTCTCCGGGGCTGCGCGAAAGCTTCTCCAAGTTGGCAATCTGATGGCTTAGTGTCGAAGGGGAGCGCGAGAAATGTTCTGCAACTTCAGTAAGTGCACAGGAACGAAGCTGGATGGCAAGCCAGGCCGCGAGTGCGCGGGCCTGGGCGGTCTGGCGGCCGCGGCCCTGGGCGCTGAGCGCGTCCTCGGTGAGACCGTAACCCTCGCACACGTAGGCCACGATCTGTTTGAGCGAAGGGGGCTTGCGTATTGTTTCATGCTTGGGAAGCACCTTCTTCAGGAAGTCTTCCTCCCCGACCACCCGACCATCTGCCTGCCCGCCGTAGAACACCTCCGAGTGTCCATCGCGCGCTCCGGCATCGACAAAGGCCGCAAAGCGCCGCCTTGCGGGATCGAGTTGATTTCCGAATTGACCCAAGATCCAGTTGGTCGTCAACCACGCCAGGACTTCCTGTCCGACATAGGCGCGATGGCTGCTCCAGGCATAGCCCCCGGGGTGGCTGACCATTCGGGACCGAACAGGATTGAGATGGAGATAACGTACCAGCGCCAGCCCATATCGGTCGTGATCCACCAGAAAGGCCTTGAAGCGCCCCTGGAACACATGCCCGATCCTGTCGAGTCTGGCGTTCAAATGGCGGGTGTAGCGGAAGGAAAGATTCTGCATGCCGGCCGACAAGCTCGATTCCCCGGCCTGAAGCGCCAAATGCAGGTGATTGGTCATCAGGCAGAAGGCGTGAACTCTGTAACCGAAACGCTCCACGCCTTCGGCGAGCAGATCATAGAAGTACCGTCGATCTGCCTGAGTCAGGAACACGTCCTCGCGCGCATTGCCGCGCAGGATGACGTGGTACAGACCACCGGGGGCATGAAGTCTGGGTTTGCGAGCCATAAGGGGGAGGATACATGATCAATTACGCACACTGCAGGCCTGACCCCATTCGGGAGGTGTCATGAGGTTTTACTACATCAGCATTTTCAGCGTGGTGTTCCTGGGCTTGATCTACCTGATCGGAACGGGCCTGCTGGCGTGGATCGGGCTGTGGTTGCGCAAGAGATGGAAGAGGGCGTGGACGGTGATGGTTCCGCTTTTTTTGTTGCTTTACATTGCGCCGATTGGAGAGGAGTTCTGGATCGCTTGGAACTTCGGGCAGTTGTGCAAGAAGGATGCGGGGCTCTTCGTTTACAAGACGGTGGAGGTGGAGGGATTCTACGACGACACCACTCATTGGTGGCGGCAACTGGCTGAGTCGAAATATCAATTTATGGAATCGAGGGATAACACGTACGGTGGTTTGTACCGAGTCGAGCGTGATGGCAGTGGAGTGCGTCACTTCAAGATCGAACGCCCCACGGCGAGGTATCACTACAGGTGGCCGCACATGGACACCCCGATGCGTCACAAAGTCGAAAAGATTGAGCGCATCGTTGTTGATAGTCAAACAGGCGAAACGTTGGCTCGCGAGACAAAATACCGAAGAAAGGCACCGTGGTTCTTTATCGGACTGGATCGTCCGGTGATGTTGTGTCCTGGTCCTGGCGAACATCCGCTTGAAAAGTACGGATCTGTTTTTAACTTGGCACTTAAACCGGCAAGAAACTGAAAAGTGGGAGAGCTCTAATGTCTACGATACTTGATTACTACAAGTACGCAGCGCTGGCTACCGCCGCCTATGTGCGGATGGGTACGGAACCACTTACGGGCCAAACGTTTGCGGAAGTTGGTAGGGATCAAAAACGCCTCCCCTTGTCGATCGCGACAGAGCTTTTCAATCCGGCCGACCCAAATGCGTCGCGTTGGACCATCGCCCACTACTACAGCGGTGACGTGCCCGGAACGAACGACGACACGGGCTTTGCGGCGACGCTTTTCAAGAGGGAGGACGAAAACGTACTGGCCATTCGCGGGGTGGATCTCGCTGCTGGTTTCAGGGAATGGTTCAAGGACCTGGTGGGCGCAAGCGCGGGAGGCATAGGCTTGCTGGGTGTGGCGGTGACACAGGTGGTGGACATGATCAACCTTATCCAGCGATTGTATGGGGCGGGGATGGTCACCCAGCTCAGCGCCACGCTGACTCTGACGCGTCCCGATGAACCGGGCGCGCACTTTATCGCCTTGCAAGGCAGTCTGCCCAGTCCCCGTCCCATTCCCGGGTTGCCGGGCATCCCGATTCCGATGTACTTGTCGTTGAGCACCTTCCAGGCGCCGGGTGAAAAGCGCCTCGAACCCGGCGACAAAATTACCCTGACCGGACACAGTCTGGGTGGCCACCTGGCGATGGTGGCGGCGCAGTTGTTTGGCGACCGCATCAATCCCGATGTCTATCTGTTCAACAGCGCCGGGTTCGATCCGGTCAGCGTGAACGTGGCCTCGGCGGCGGCGAGCCTCTCGGTCTATCTGGGGCCGGTGGCGCAGGCGCTTATCACAGGCGCGAAAGTCGCCCTGGCCGAATCTCTGGGCTCGAAAGCACTATTTCTTTCCAGCGATTCGCAACAGGCCAGCTCGAGCGTCATTGGGGGAATCCGTTCCGTGCTCGGCACCCCGGCCGGTGCTTTTACGGTACACAACCTCGAGAGCGAAGACAGCAGTCCGGGCAACGATTTCAGCGTCGTGGCCAGTGTATTCACCGGAGCGGGCGGCCTCGGAACCGCGGTGCTGGTGGGCACCGAAGTCAACAGCCATTCGATCGAACAGATCATGGATGCGCTTGCGCTGCATGCGGTGTTCTATCGCCTGGATGACACTCTGACACTGGAAAAGATCAAGAAATTTGTCGATGCGGTCGAGAAAGTCCCTGGAAGGAGCGAGGAGGTTCTGACTGAGGCGCTGCATGCGCTGCTGATAGCAGGCAGCCGCTTTGCCCGGGATGGGTTGCAACTTTCCATTTCAGATGCTTCAGCGGGGGTGGATGTCTGGACGGACAAAGGAGACATCACTGCGCGTGACGCCTACCACACTGCAATTCTGGAATTGAACAGGCAGCTTGATGAAGGTGACCTGGAGAACATTCAAGTCGTGTCATTGATCAACGAGCCGTCACAACCAATGACCAGCCAACAGTTGATCGACCGCGCCACCTACGGGCCCGACGAGCATGCCTATCGCTATGCGCTGAAGAAACTGTTGCCGTTTTCGGTTACGGGCATCGACTACCAGACATTGCACAACTTCAGCGGTGAGCTGGAACTCTACGACCGGCAGCGTCACAGCGGGACGCTTACGACGGACTGGATCAAGGATCGGGCGGAATTTCTTTACTGGAAGAACGTGGCTTTTCGAGGGGATACGGACCTCGCATACGCAGCGGAGACTCCCGATCAGATGTTTGTCGATCTACACACCAGATCTCGCGTCTTTACAACCACCGTCACGGTGGAGGACGGCCTGCAGAAGCCGATCGATCCGCCCCGCTTCGTCTTCGGCGGCGACTACCCGGATTTCGTGACCGGCGGTAAAGAAAGCGACCGCCTCTACGGCGGAGCGGGGACCGATTTTCTTGCCGGCTTCGCGGGCAATGATCGCCTCGAAGGCGGACAAGGTTTCGACGTCTACCAGTACGGGGCATTGCGAACCACGGGCCCAGAGGGAAATGTCAGCGACAGCAACGATGGCCTGGATACCATCCTGGATACGGATGGTCGCGGGGTCCTTCGCTATGTCGTGGACGACCCGACGAATCCGCAGGAGGCCGCAGTCATTGCCGATGCACGCGTCAAGGTATCGGATGCCGAATGGAAGAGTACCGACGGCCGCTTCGCTTTTTTCAAGGCGCCGAACGAAGCAGGCCTGATCGATCTGCGGGTGGAAGTACTGGATGGCCCCGGCGGCAGCATGATTCTCAAAGACTGGCGGGAAGGCGATTTCGGCATCCGGCTCGGTAGCGACCGCGGTGCGACCGAGGCACCGAGTCCGGTTCGCGTCGTTACAGGCGACAGGAAGCCGGAGGTTGCTGAAGCGATTGTTCCCGCTACCGAAGACGGGCGCCCGGCCAACGTACAGCCGGAGTGGCGCATCGTTGCCCAAACGCCAAATGAATTGGAATCCTCTGTGACAGTTGGATTGAGCGAGGTCCCAGAATTGCCGGGCAATACCCGGATAGTGTCCCGAACAACGAATTTTGATTCCGAAGGAAACCCGGTTTCGGACACGCTCGCTCTCCGGGAAGTGGTGACCTTTGCCCTGACCTTCAACCGGGCGGACGACCTCGGGAATCTGGAAGGTACGGATCCGGAGCCCGATCGGCCTGACGTGTTGTACGGCAGCGAGGGATCCGATGTCATCATTTCTCTCGGCGGAAATGACCAGGTTCACGCAAAAGGCGGCGCGGATCTTATTTTCGGCGGGACGGGAAGCGACGTGTTGGACGGTGACGCCGGGGACGACCGGATCTATGGCGAAGCCGGCAAGGACAGGCTTCGTGGCGGCACGGACCACGACGATCTGTTCGGCGGCCTCGATGGCGACATACTCAATGGCATGGAGGGAAAGGACCGTCTCGCGGGAGAGGGCGGCAGGGACCTGCTGTTTGGGGACGACGGCAATGACGAGCTGTACGCCGATGACATGGTCGAGGCTATCGGCCTCGCGGCAGCAATCAGAAATGGCGAGACACAATCCGGAAGCGGCATTCAAGGCGAATGGCTGGACGGGGGTGAAGGCGACGACCTGGCTCTCGGAGGCGCCGGCGACGATCAGCTAATGGGCGGCGGTGGAAACGATGTCCTGATCGGCGGTGGCGGCGACGACAATCTCAATGGCGATCGTTACGGCATCTCCGTCGATCCCGATTTCTGGCGGGTCGAACGCGAAATCGTGTCCACCGACGGATTGAGGCTCTTTCGGGAGCAGTACAACGCATACATCCAGTACGCGGAGAGTGCAAATGGGGGCGACGACCTGATCTATGGCGGGGCGGGTGCAGACTGGATGTTCGGGTGGGTTGGTCAGGATCTGCTCGACGGCGGGGACGGCGACGATATCGGCTTCGGTGGCGCGGGCGATGAC
>CAYODB010000022.1:27939-28241 GCA_964402495.1 uncultured Bordetella sp. | reverse complement strand
GCTCGTCCTGCTCGAAAGGTTCGAGCGGCGCCACGGCCAATTTTTTTTCCGGCGGCAGGCTGACCAGGCGCGCAATGATCGGCGAGCCCCACCACAGCACGATGAATGGCGCAGCGATGGCCAGGCCGGCGGGATTGAGCCACAGGACCAGCCCTGTTGCGCCGATGGCGATGACAGTGGCGCCCCGCAATGGCCAGAGGAAACTGCCGAGGGCGAAGCCGGCGAGGTCTTTCGCCTGCGCGGCAGTCACCCATTCGAGCAGACGCCGCCGGCTGACGGCAAGGCGATAGAGGGTGCGCAGG
>CAYODB010000022.1:18191-27929 GCA_964402495.1 uncultured Bordetella sp. | reverse complement strand
CGTGGCCAGCAGCGTCAGCGCCACCACCGCATGGCCGCTGGCCACGAGCGCGTCGTCCGCCACCGAGCGCAAGTGGTGTTTGATCGAAACGCCGGCATGCCGCGGCATCAGGCCGGAGACCAGCATCATCAGTGACGGGAACGAGAGCGCAAGCAGCACGAAGGCGATCCACACGCCGTGCGGCGCATAAGGCATGCACCAGGTCGCCAGCAGGGTTGCCAGGGTCGCAGGTGGAGACAGGGAGCGGCGCAGGTTGTCGGCCATTTTCCAGCGCCCGAGCGCCGGCACCGTGCGCCGCCGCCGGCCGAGGATCCAGGGCAGCAACTGCCAGTCACCGCGGGTCCAGCGATGCAGCCGGGCCGCCGCCACTTCGGAATGGGAGGGAAACTCCTCGAACATATCAAGGTCGCTGACCAGGCCGCAGCGGGCGAAGCTGCCCTCGAACAGGTCGTGGCTGAGGATGGAGTTCTCGGGAGTGCGCCCCGCGAGCGAGGCCTCGAAGGCATCGACGTCGTAAATGCCCTTGCCGGCGAAACTGCCTTCGCCGAACAGATCCTGGTAGACATCGGAGACCGCTCCGGCATAGGGATCCAGGCCGCTGGCGCCCGAATAGATGCGCTGGAACATGGAACTCTCGCTGGTGGATGGCAGGGTCGGAGTGATGCGCGGCTGGAACACGCCGTAGCCTTCAACCACCCGATGCACGGTTGGATCGTAGCGCGGCCGGTTGAGTGGATGCGCCGCTGTGCCCACCAGCCTGCGCACCGCATCGATCGGCAGCCGGGTGTCGGCATCCAGCGTGATGACAAAACGCACCCCCGCCGGGGCGTGCACCGGGCGCTCGTCCAGCGCGAGAAAGGAAGTGTCGCGCGCGCCGCGCAGGAGGCGGTTGAACTCGTGCAGTTTGCCGCGCTTGCGCTCCCAGCCCATCCACTTTCCCTGCGAGGCATTCCACTGCCTGCGGCGGTGGAAGAGATGGAATCGGCGTTCGCCCGCCGGCGTCTCGCCGTAACGCGCATTCAGCGCGGAAATGCCGGCCAGCGCGCCGTTCAGCAGCCGGGTGTCATCATGGCCGCTCTCCGAGTCCGCATCCGTCCAGTCGGAAAGCATTGCAAACAACACGTCCCCGGCCGGATTTGCCAGGTAATGGGCCTCGATCTGTTCGATCTGCCCGGCGATCTCAGCCTCCGAAGAAAGCAGTGTCGGCACCACGACGAAGGTGCGCAGTTTTTCCGGCACGCCATCGGCCAGTTGCAGCCGCGGCAGGTGGCGGGGGCCAATCCAGAAGGTGACGAAGCGGTTGACCAGGATGGCGGCGACATCGGAAGCGGCGAACAACCCCAGGAATCCGAGCAATGTCAGGCCGCCGAGGGACACCCCGCTTTCGACGCTGGCCGACAACGGCCAGGCAAGCAGAGCCAGCATCGCCAGCGCGATGCCTCCGAAGTAGACGGTGGGGGCGTGCGCCACATGGGAGCGCAGCAGCCGCTTGCTCCACGGCGGGCGAAAACCGATCTCGCGTTCGAATTCGATGCGGCCCGTGGAGATCAGGTAGTAGCCCGGGTCGGCCTGCCGCTCTTCCATCGACGCGGCACGCACGCCCTTGCGCGAAGTCTTGGCGATGATTATCTGCGCCACATCCAGTTCGGTGCGGTCCGATCCCTGGGCCAGTTCCTCCAGGGCATGCCGGTAGCGGTCGCGCGTGGTGAAATCCATGGCGGCGAACCCGGCATTGCCGCGCAGGCATTCGTCGACGACACTGACGTCCTCGAACCACGCCGGCCAGTCATGCGCCGCGATGGCGCGCATGCTGCTGATGATGTTCTGAACCGTGAGGTTGTCCGCGGACTGCCTGGCGTGTTCCGCCTGCACCATCGCCTCCTCGTCCATGCCCATCCCGGCAAGGCGCTCGTTGAGCCAGTGCAGGGAGACATCCTGGTAACGCAGGCGCTGGATCAATTGAACGGCGAAGGCCGGCGACAGCTTGCGCTGCGCCAGCGTGCGGCCGGCCGCCGCATCCGTCGCCGCAGATTGCGGTCCGAGCGCCAGCAACTCGTCGGCGAAAGTATCGGCTTGAAGACGGTGTTCCTGCGCGGCGGCCACTCGTACGCCGAGACGGCGCAGGTTCTCCACCAGGACCCAGCGCAGCATCAATGGAACGGCCCAGACTTCGCGGATGGAAAGAACCGCGACACGTTGATAGGCCTTTACGAAACGGGCCAGCAGCGCGGCATCGAAGCGGCTGTCGGTGTGCGCGACGAAGGCCCAGGCCTGGCCGGCGACGCGGGGGTATCCCGCCAGCGGCCCGCTGACCAACGTCGGCAGCGAACTGCAGTAACGGGCGGTGAGGCCGCGCTCGAGTTCTCTGACCTGGTCTTCGACGACATGGAAATTGTCCAGCAGCCACTCGGCGGCCGGGGTGACGGCGCGATCCTGCCGTGCGGCTTCGGCAATCAGGTGATAACTGCCGAGCAGGACCCGCCTGTTATCCCCCGCCCTGGCCGGGAGGTCCACTGCCGGCCAGGCCTGGTCCCCGACGGACTGCGCCGAAGCCAGGCTTTCCGCATGGCTCTCCAGGCGCTCGGGACTGAACAATTCGGAACGAATCGGTTCTTCGGAGCGTCCCGGCGCGCTGGTGCGGCTCGAATCCATGAAGCGCAGAACTCGCGCGGCGAACCACCACATATTGTCTATATCTCCGCGAGGTAAAAGGCCAAGCAGCGGCGCCAACACATCACATCTGCCGCCTGTCAATTACCGGGCAGGAAATGCCAACACTCCCTCCGGTTCCCGCGTACCTGCCAACGACAATGCCGGATGGAAAAACCGGATACCGGCGACGCTTCGCGCCCGACGGATGCGCCTGGGGCAGGAATGCAGCGCCTGACCCGGAGCAGCGCGACGCACCGAGCCCATCACTGGCAGGTCGTGTGCGTCAATTCCCCGGCGAGCCCGCATGGCAGCTTTGCTATCGGACCCATCTGAATCAGCAACGTTCATGCCATTGAATTCGCGGGGCCCTGCAATGCGATAAAACCCTTGAAGACCCGGCGCAATCGCGTGAAAACGCGAGGCGCACCGTCGAAAGCGGGCGCGAAACGAAGGGCGCGAAGAAACAGAGGATAAAAATGGCACACCCCGGCCGGTAAGCATTACCGGTCGGGCCGCAAGCTTTACCGCCGGAGCGAACGGTGGCCCCGTACAGGCTCCGCCTCAGCGCGATTCGACCGGCGCGTCGGCGGCCGAGGTCTCGCGCTGCGACTCGTATTCACGCAGACGGTTGTAGAGCGTCTTCAGGCTGACGCCCAGCATCTGCGCGGCTTTCTCCTTGGCGCCGCCGCATTGCGCCAGCGTCGCCAGCATCAGGCGCCGCTCCACTTCGGCCACGGTGCTGCCCACCCGCACCTGCAGGAACGGCCCGCTGGAATCCCGCGCTGCCCTGCCCGCTTCGAGCGGCAGGCAGGCGGGGTCGATCACGTCATCCGCCATGATGTAGGCTCGCTGCACGACATTGCGCAACTCGCGGACGTTGCCCGGCCAGTGCCAGCCGGTGAGAATTTCATGCGCATCCGTGGTAAATGTCTTGTTCGTGTTTTCGACGCGATTCATGTCGCGGAGAAATTCGTCTGCGATCAGGATCACGTCCCCGCCGCGCTCCCGCAACGGCGGCAGATGAAGCGGGAACACCTGCAACCGGTACAGCAGGTCTTCTCGAAGCTTGCCTTCCGCCACGGCATCCTGCGGATTGCGATTGGTCGCCGCGACGATCCTCACGTCGACCTCGATCTCGCGGCCCGAGCCGATGCGCATGAAGGTGCCTTCTTCCAGTACCCGCAGCAGCTTGACCTGCAGTTCAACGGGCATCTCGGTAATTTCGTCGAGGAACAGGGTGCCGCCGTTGGCACGCTCGAAGTAACCCTTGTGCTCGCGTATCGCGCCCGTGAAGCTGCCCTTCTCGTGGCCGAAAACCTCGCTTTCGATCAGTTGCGGCGAGATGGCCCCGCAATTGATCGGTATGAATGCGCTTTTGCGCCGGCGGCTGAGGTCATGCAGGGTCTGGGCCACCAACTCCTTGCCGGTACCGCTTTCGCCGGTGATCAGCACCGTTGCGACCGTCGGCGCAACGCGTTCGATCTGGTCGTAAACCTTTTGAATTGAGAGTGAGGTCCCGAGCAGGCGGCCGAAGCGCCCGAGGCTGCGCAGTTCGCCGCGCAGCACGGAAATTTCCTTTTTCAGGTCGGTGGGACGGGCAACGCGCGAAAGTATGGCCCGTATCTGCTTGACGTTGACCGGCTTGATCAGATAATCGGTGGCACCGAGACGCAACGCCTCGATCGACGTTTCGATGCTCGCGTGGCCGGTAATCAGGACGACTTCGGTGGTCGCGCGCGACTCGACGTCCTGGAACAGGTCCATGCCGTCCCCGTCCGGCAGTATCAGGTCGAGCAGCACGACATCGGGTCGCTGCAAGACCATCTGCTCCCGGGCCTGCTTGAGATTGGCCGCGGTGGCGGTGGTAAAGCCCTCGCGGACGACCAGTTCCTCGAGCCCGGCCAGGGCATCGACGTCGTCATCTACTATCAAAGCGTGCGGCATGATCTGTTCCTGTTCCTTCGCTCAAAAAATTTATCCATTGGCGCCATCCGCTGCGCTGCTTGCGTCAATCGCGCCCGAGGAACTCCCCGACGGGAGCGAACCTCTCGACGTGATCACAGAACACCTTCAATGCCACCAGAATCGGCACCGCGATGAACATCCCGGCAACACCCCAAAGCCAGCCCAGCAACAGGAAGGCCAGGAACACCATGACCGGGTTCAGGGACAGCCGCCGCCCGACCACTATGGGCTGAATCACCTGGCCCTCGAGAAACACGAGCGCCAGGAACACTGCAGGTACCGGCCAGGCCCTGGACAAGTCGTCAAATGCCAGCATGGCCGCCACCGTCAGAATCGCCAGGCTCGTGACCGGGCCAAGGTACGGGATGAAATTCAGCAGCATCACGACTACGCCCCAAAGCAGCGGATTGGGCATGCCCAGGAAATACAGCGCTGCCGCTGTTACAAGACCCAGCCCGGCGTTTATCAGGCTTACCGTGAAAAAGTAGCGCCCGATTTCCTGCTGGACGCTGCGTCCGACCTCGACGGCATGGATTCTGTTCCGCAAGCTCGGCAGTGTCCTGATCACCTTGCGCAAAAACAGGTCCCCCGAAGCCAGCAGAAAATAGAGCAGTACTACCGTGGACAGCGCTCCCGCCAGGACATAGGCGCTACGCGCCGCCATCAGGTCCCGGATCCCGGGACGCTGCAGCACCACTTCGCGCGCTTTGCCGGGACCGTCGGTCTGCGCAATCGCCTCCAGGCGCTCCGCCGCCCGCTGCACGTCCGCAACGGGCTGCTTGAGCATTCTCAGCTTGCTCTCCACCGCGCGCAGGCTGCCGGGCATTTTCACCAGCCATTCCCTGGCCGGATCCTTCAACGTATAAACGCCGCCGCCTATGCCTGCGAGCAGACAGATCATCACGATCGCCGCGCCGGCGGGCTCGGGCAGGCCCCAGCCCTTGAGGAGCCGCACCACTGGCGATAGCAGGAGAGAAAACAGCACAGCCAGGACGATGGGTAACAGCAATGCCCGCGCGAAATAAAATGTGTACAGAACGGCGAGGATGAAGAGCCCGATCACCATGATGCTCGCCGGTTCCGCGCGCGCGATGGATGTCGCGAGCTCGGGGCCGGCAGCGGAATCTTCAGCGGCGCCTTTCGCGAGCTCGCGCGCCGGCACACCCGGCTCTGCGACGGATGCGACGTTCATTTTGTGGTTTTCCGCCGGTTTCCTGTCATGAGTTGCAGATCAATCGTACGTCATGCCCGGTCGACTGCCTCGACAGCGGCAGCCCAACCCCGTTCCTCATCAGAGCCGCCGATCGACGGCGAAAATCAGGAGGTTCGCTCGGTTAGTCAGCCGAATGGGTGAAAAAGTTACAGTGCGGCGGTAAACCGTACAAGAAAAAATCCGGCCACGACGCCCGAATCCGTCTCCGGCTGGCGACACATGGCGGCGAAATCGCCTTTCCAGACAATGTATTCCCTCTGTTCGAGGCCGCAGACTGGTTTGGCACACCCTTTGCAAAGGGTAGCGCCACGGTACCCGGCAACGGTACCGCCAGAAGCGCGCTCCAGCAGACCGGAGCTCCAGACCATCCTTAGAGGAGTCAGCACCATGAAAAAAGCAAGCCCATACCTGGGCGTCTTTGGCGCCATCGCACTGGCTGCATCGACGTTCGCCCACGCACAAGGCACGGACTCGACGTACGGACGCTGGGACGACAACGCCTCCAGCAGGCCACTTTCCTGGATCCCGATGACCTCGTATGGCTATATCGGCCTGAGTGCCGGCCAATCCAGATACGACCTCAATTGTGGCCCCGGAGCTTCCTGCGACGACAAGGATGTCGGGGGCAAGCTCTATATCGGCGGCAAGTTCCATCGCATGCTCGGACTCGAACTGGCCTACGTGCATCTGGGGCAGGCCGACGCCAACGGCGGTACGACCAAGGTCCAGCTCGCCAACATGAGCCTGGTCGGCAACGTGCCGATCGGCGAGCAATTCAACGTGTATGCAAAGGTGGGAGGCTTTTTCGGCTGGACCGATATTGACACCACCACGCCAGGCGCGGCGACGGGCGAAGAGAACGATCTCGGAGTGAGCTATGGGGTCGGCGCGCAGTTCGACATCAACAGGAACTGGGCGGTCACGGGGGACTGGGACCACTACCGTGTGGACTATGTAGACCGCCGTGACGACGTCGAACTCTTGTCTGTGGGCGTGCTCTACAAGTTCTGACCGCGGGCAATCCGCATTGGTCCGCCGGATCGATGCGACATGCACTTTGATTTTTCAACAGGAGTAAATCAAATGGGATTCGATCAGAAAGGTACCGCAGTATTCTGCGTCATGCCGGCGAGCGTCGGGCAGGACTACGACGGCCAATGGAACGTACTGGAGGAGGGCTTCGACAAGCCGCTGGCTTCCTTCGACGACCGCGACGACGCCATCGAGTATGCACAGGATCTGGCGGATACCAAGGATGGTTCCCAGGTCAAAGTCTACGACGAGGAAGGCGGCGAGGACAGCCAGAGCTCACTCGACGACCCTCCGGGGAGGTTTTCACGCTGAGCTTGCCGGATTAACCCCGGACGGCCTGCATGACCTGATTGAAGTCGAGGGCGCGTGCCTTCTCCTGGATTTCGGGAAGGTAGCGCCCTTGCAGTCCCTTGCCCTGTTCCAGCATCGCGCTGAAAGCCTGCTTCCGGGTGAGCCAATCGCCGATGCAGCCTGCTTCAGGTCGAGCCGCCTGAGCAGCAGATCCTGGGCAGGGCCGAGGTATACCCTTCCCGCATTCGCGATATTCACGGCTCTCGCTTCGCGTCCGTCCGCGGACGCAGGCGCAACGTTCCACCCGCCTGGGAAACCTCGAACTGCCTGAGGAAATTCTGCCCGAGCAGGCCATCGCCGCCGCTCGCGGGCATGACCGCCACGCTCAGGCCCGACACTTCGAAAGCATCGGCCTTGACGGTCTGGTTTTTCACCACGCGCCCTTCGACCGAGCCATTGGCGGTGTTGAAGTATCCGGGGATGCCAGCGGGAAGCCGCGCCCGCCTTGCGAACTCCGCCCCGACGGAGACATACGTAGCGCCGGTATCGATCATGAAAACCAGCGGCACGCCATTCACCGCACCATCGACGTAGTAGTGGCCGTTGCGGGCAGCGGGAATGACGATTTCCTGCCGTCCTTCTGCGAGCACGCGCGCAACGGGTGGGGGCGCGGTCAGTCGCTCCGCGACAAGATACACGGCGGCGAGGATGCCGCCCCACACCGCGATCCAGAAGAACGTGTTCTTCATGCCGCGGCCGCGATAACGGGCGCTCGAGAAGTGCTGAGTAATGAGTGCTGGGTGCTGAGTGCTGGGTACTGGGAAAAATCCCGTGCGTCGTGCGGATGGCTGAATGGATACCGGATCGGAGGGTTGAAAACAAAAAAGCGCCAAGGAGTCCGGGTAACAGACCGCTTGACGCTTTTTCGCATTTCTCTCAGCACTCAGCACCCAGCACTCAGCACCGTCTTTACTGTTTTCTAGCCCTTGACCCTGTTCTTGTACTCGCCGGTGCGGGTGTCGATTTCGATCTTGTCGCCGGTTTCGCAGAACAGCGGCACCTGGACGTTGAAACCCGAGGAGATGGCCGCAGGTTTCAGCACCTTGCCGGAGGTGTCGCCGCGGACTGCGGGTTCCGTGTACGTAATCTCGCGCACCACCGACGTCGGCAGCGTCACGGAAAGCGGGCGGCCGTCGTAGAACACCATTTCGCAGGGCAGCCCGTCTTCGAGGTAGCTGAGCGCATCGCCCATGTTGTCCTTCTCGACTTCGTACTGGTTGAATTCGCCGTCCATGAACACGTACATCGGGTCCTGGAAGTAGGAATAAGTCACGTCCTTGCGCTCGAGGATGATGTTCTCGATCTTCTCGTCGGCCTTGTACACCAGTTCGGTGCCGCTGCCGGTGAGCAGGTTCTTGAGCTTCATCCTCATCACGGCCGCATTGCGTCCGCCCTTGTTGTATTCGGCGCGCTGCACGACCATCGGGTCTTTGCCAACCATGATGACGTTGCCGACACGCACTTCCATAGCCGTTATCATTATTCTGTCCTGAAAGAGAAGAATTGGAGGGCGAAAAGGCGCGGAATTATACCCGGTCCGAGCAAAACCGGGCCAGATTTCCCGCCAGCCCGCCCAACGCCTCCAGTTGCACCGGCCATTGCCTGGCGATGCCGCCAATGCCGTTGCGGGTGGCCATGCAGACAGCCCAGGCCGGGGCAATGCGGGCCTCCGGCAGCAGACCGTTCCACGCGGCCCACAAGTCGACCAGCCCGGCGGACGACCCCATGACAGAAGCGCCCAGATACCGCGCCAGGAAGCTCTGCATCTTTATGCGATGCGCATCGCCTTGCTGGGGATAAGCCTGCCAGACGAAGGGACGGGCCGCCCACTGCGCGCGGACGAAAGAGTCTTCGCCGCGCACGAAATTCCAGTCGCAGGACCACAGCACCCGGTCGTAGTCGTCCTGCGACAGGAAGGGCACGATCCGGCCGGAAAACCGTCCCCGACGCCCGCCCGACGCCAGGCCGGCGGCGACCAGCGCCTGCGCCGTCGGCGTATCCGCGAAAGCGATCACACGAACGGGCTGGCCGGCTGCCTCCCACGCATCGAACAGAGCCGGGGTCGGCGCCTGCGGATAACAGAACATCGATACGAGCAATTCATCGGGGCCGCGAGCCTGCACGCCGAGACTCTCCAGAAATCGCGCCTGCTCCGCCGCATCCGCCTGGAAGGCATCGCGCCGCTGGCGCAGGTTCTTTTCCATAAGCACGCCTCCGGTGCCCTGCACAAAGCCGGGAAAGTAAAAATACTTGGTCAACGGCGGTTGCGGCGACGGCAGGGCGTGATACCGGTTGACCCAGGATTCGGCGCTGAGATACTCGAGGTTGATCCAGACCGGCGCCCTGGGCCCCGCCTTCATCGTCTCGATGTATGACGCCGGCAGGTCGCAGCCGAATGTCTCTACCACGACATCGGCAACCCCGGTTTCCGGGAACGGGCGGGTCCAGTGCCTGACCTCCAGATCCCCCAGCCACTGCGATTCCAGGGCCGGGATCGCGAAGGTTAGAAATCGAAGCAGGACCGC
>CAYODB010000022.1:17654-18181 GCA_964402495.1 uncultured Bordetella sp. | reverse complement strand
CAGGCGGCGGAATGTCACCAGGTCGTCGACCCAGAGGCGGACCTCAGCGCCCTCCTCGGCAGCCAGGTGGCGTCCCAGGCGCCAGCACACGCCTATGTCGCCGAGATTGTCGACGACGGTGCAGAAAATGTCCCAGCGCATAGTTCAGGGGCGAGGGACGAGGGACGAGGGACGAGTAACTTCCAACCCGCAACTACGCATGATTTTCAGATTGCTTTCGTCGATTCAAGAGTCGGAAGATGGTCTTCTCGCATTTCCCTCATCCCTCGCCCCTCGTCCCTGCCGTTAGGCCATTCCGCCGTTTATGGATATCACCTGTCCAGTGATATACGCGGATTGCTCGGAAGCCAGAAAAGCGACCAGCGCCGCGACTTCCGCCGGCGTGCCGGCGCGTTTCATGGGCACCATGACTTCGAGCGCTTCCTTCGAAAAGGCATCCTGCAGGATCGGGGAGGTAATGACGCCAGGGGCAACGGCGTTGACGGTTATGCCGCGCGACGCGAGTTCGAGTGCGAGCGACTTGGTGG
>CAYODB010000022.1:1385-17644 GCA_964402495.1 uncultured Bordetella sp. | reverse complement strand
TTGGTGGCGCCGTGCAATCCGGCTTTGGCGGCGGCGTAGTTGGCCTGGCCGCGATTGCCGATCACGCCGGCGACCGAAGAGACGTTGATGACCCGCCCCCAGCGCGTGCGGATCATTGGCAGGAGCAGCGGCTGCGTCACGTTGTAGAAACCGTTCAGCGACACGTCGATGACACGATCCCACTGGTCTCCGCTCATCCCGGCGAGCGGCGCGTCATCGTAGATGCCGGCATTGTTGACCAGGACCTGCACGGGTGAACCTTCGGCCAGTTGCGCCAGTGTCCTCGCCGCACCCTCGCGATCCGTCACGTCAAAGGCGATGGCCTCCGCCTGACCGCCGCCTGCCTGTATTTCCGCAGCCAGCTTCTGCGCTTCCTCGAGTCTTTTGTTGGCATGCACAACGACGCGCAGGCCCTGTACGGCCAGTGCGCGGCAGATGGCCCCGCCGATCGCGCCGCTGCCTCCGGTAACCAAAGCCGTCTTCATGTAAATCCGTCCCTCACCATGAGAATTGCGATGCCGAAGCTATGCTTGCGGCCGTAGCCGCCAGAGGCGAGATGATCGCATGCAATCTTCCGTCCACCAAACCGAAACGCTGCTGTTCTTCACCCTGCTGGTCCTCATGGCTATCGTCAGCACGGTGGTCACGACCCCCGCACTGGAGGTGTGGCTGCGGCGCGAACAGCGGCAAGCGGTCGGCGCCGCCAACTGATTGGGAACAGGCGCCGGACCGGGTTAAAATCCGTCAACTGACAATTTCCGGACACGACATGCAAAACCGCGATCCTGCCGCAGCCGGGCAGCAAACCGATGCTTCCTGCGATGTGTTCGTGCTCGGCGGCGGCCCGGGCGGGTCGACCATTGCCGCCCTGCTGGCAGAACGCGGCTGGAACGTGGCGATCGCCGAGAAGGAACGCCACCCGCGCTTCCACATCGGCGAATCCCTGCTGCCGATGAACATGGTGCTGCTGCAGCAACTCGGCCTGTATGAAGAAGTCAAGCGCATCGGCATGCCGAAGTACGGCGCGGAATTCAATTCCCCGGAGCACGAGCCGCCGGTCACGTTCGACTTTAGCCAAGCCTGGGACAAGACCTGCCCGAACGCCATTGAGGTCAGGCGCTCGGAGTTCGACGAAATCCTGTTTCGCCACTGTCGCGCCAAAGGCGCGCAAACCTTCGAGGAATGCCGGGTCACCGACGTTGAATTCCCGGCGGGCGCCAATGTAATAGTACGTGCTCGCCTGGGCGAGGCAGGCGAGCGCACCTGGCGCGCCCGCTATTTCATCGATGCATCCGGGCGCGACACGTTCCTGGCCAACCGCTTCGGCATCAAGCGCCGCAACCGACTGCACAACAGCGCGGCGATGTATGGCCATTTCACCGGCGCGCAACGCCTGCCGGGCAAGGCCGCCGGCAACATCAGCATGTTCTGGTTCGACCATGGCTGGTTCTGGTTCATTCCGCTACTGGACGGCACTACAAGCGTGGGCGCGGTGTGCTGGCCGTATTACATGAAATCGAGAAAAGTCGATCCGACGACTTTTTTCCTCGACACGATCGCGCTCGCTCCAAAGCTGGCGGAGCGCCTGCTCGAGGCCAAACTGATGCACGGCGCAACCGCCACCGGTAATTTTTCCTACTCGGCGGACAGGATGTACGGTGACCGCTACATGATGATCGGAGACGCGTTCGCCTTCATAGATCCGGTACTCTCATCGGGGGTCCTGCTGGCGATGAACAGTGCGATCCGGGGCACCGACGCCGTCGATGCCTGCTTGAGCGCTGCGCCCGAGGCGCCCGCGCTGCTGCGCGAGTTCGACCGCAGCGTGCGCCTGGGAGTCAACGGCTTTTCGTGGTTCATCTACCGCATGACGCACCCGACGATTCGCGAAATGTTCATGGATCCGGGCAATTTTCTGCGCATGCAGGAGGCCGTGCTGTCTCTGCTTTCCGGAGACTTGTTTCGAAGAACGCCGATCCAGTGGAGTCTGCGTGCATTCAAGGGCCTCTATTACTTCCTGAACCTGTTGCATCCATGCCGCACCTTCGCCGCATGGCGCCACCACCGCCGGACCCTGAACGGGCGGTGGGCGGAATCCACGGATTCCTGATGCAGGAAATCGCCGCTGCCGCAGGCTTGCAGTACGCCACGACGGCACATTTGCCCGCCGTGCTGGAAGAATGCCGCGGTCGCGTGCTGGGCATTGTCGGATTCGGTGCGTCATCGTCCGCGCGCGAGGATATGGCTTGGGCCTGGGCAGATATGCCTGTCATCGGCGACGACCGCGCATTCGAAGTCTGGACCAGCGCGACGCCGGTGCAGTACGAGGCCCGCGACCGCCTCCGCAGCGCGCGCAACGCCCAGATCCTGTTCGGTTGCCTTGAAATCGGGCAGGACCAGCACAACCACTATGATGATCTGATCTTCGACGAATATTGCGCCATATTCGACTATCTTGATGAAAAGGGATATCCGAATCTTGTGCGTATCTGGCACTACTTGCCCGACATTCATCTCGATGAACGGGAACTCGAGCGCTACAAGCGCTTTTCCCTTGGCCGGCACGAGGCTTTCGTCGCCAAGGGGCGCGCCATCAGCGCCGATGCGCCGGCGGCCAGCGCCGTTGGCAAGCGTTCCGGCAACACCGTGATCTGCTTCCTGGCCGCGCCACGCCCCGGCATACCGATCGAGAACCCGCGCCAGGTCAGTGCCTATTCCTATCCGGCACAGTACGGTCCGCGTGGCCCGACATTTTCGCGCGCGCTATTCACGATCTGGGACCAGCTTCCGCAGCTCTACATTTCCGGCACCGCCGCCATATTCGGACACCACAGCCAGCACGAAGGCGATGCCGATGCGCAGGCGGCTGAAACCATCGTCAACCTGCGATCGGTCATGGACGAAGCCCGGGCGCAGGGGCTGATCGACAGCGGACAAAGCACCGAAATGCTGTTCAAGGTCTACCTGCGACAGCCGGCATTTCATGCGGTCGCGCAGGCACGTCTGCGCGAAGCCTTCGGACCGGCCCCGACGATCATTTGCCTTCAAGCCGACATCTGCCGGCGCGAGCTTCTGCTGGAAATCGAAGTAGTTTGCACAAACAGGGCAGCGTTCGCGTGAGCGCGTCGACGCGCAACGGGCTGATCGCTGCCGCCGCCGTGTCGATGATGGCGACGCTGCTGCATGCGGCGCCAGCGGCCGAACTGCCGCTGTGGGAAGCCGGCGCCGGGGTCGCCGTGCTCGATTTCCCGGATTACCGGGGCTCGGACGAGCGCCAGACGCTGGTGCTGCCGATTCCGTATCTCGTCTACCGCGGCGAGTTCCTCAAGGCCGATCGCGAAAGCGTGCGCGGCCAGTTCTACAAGGATGACCGGTTCGATTTGCATCTGAGCGTGAATGGCTCGATCCCGGTGGACAGCGGCGACAATTCCGCACGGCGAGACATGCCTGACCTTGATCCGACGCTGGAAATCGGCCCGAACCTCGCCGTCACCCTCAAGCGCACTGACATGATGCACCTGAGCCTGCGCTTTCCGCTGCGCGCCGTCATTGCCACGGATCTGTCGCATGCACGCGACGAAGGCTGGGTATTCCAGCCGCAGGTCAACGTGGATTTCTACGATCTGTTCCCGGGGCCAGGCTGGAACCTGGGATTCGCCGCCGGGCCGCTATACGGAAGCCGGCGATATCACAATTATTTTTATGGTGTTGCGCCACAGTTCGCGAACGCGCAACTCCCGGCCTACGAGGCCGGCGCAGGCTATGCCGGCACCCAGTTCATTGCTGCACTGAGCAAACGCTATTCGTCCTTCTGGGTGGGGGGCTTCGTGCGCGCCGACTCACTGTCCGGGGCGGCATTCGAAGACAGTCCGCTGGTCCTACAAAAAGACTCGTTCGCAGCCGGCATTGCATTCGCGTGGGTATTCGGACGTTCGCAGAAACTGGTCGAGGCCGAGAAATAAATGAACATGCGCTCGACATCGCAGAAATCAGAAAATCAAAGCGACCCGCAGCGATGGGATGCGCGAAACCGTACGCGTGCGATGAGTCCGGCCGATAACCGCGCCATGCCCGAGCGGCCCGGATTGCTGGTTCGATCGGCGCGGTTGGCTTATGAGTATGTCGTTTTCTATCTGGGTTACCTGTATTTCGGCGCCGGGGCAGCCCTGGTTTCACTGGTCAGCGCTGCATTGCACCCGATAGTGCCCGAAGAACCCGGCACCCGGCTCGGGCGATGGATGACCGGCTTGCATTTTCGCGGGTTCCTCGCCCTGCTCAAGGCCAGCCGCCTGGTCCACATCGACCTTACCGCGCTCGACAGCCTTCGCAGCGAGCGTTCGATAATCCTCGCGCCGAACCATCCCTGTCTGCTGGATGCAGTTCTGGTCATCTCGCGCCTGCCGCAAACCGCCTGCATCATGAAGTCGGAAATCTGGGACAGCTTCTTCCTCGGCGGTGGCGCCCGGCTTTCGCGCTATATCCGCAACGACTCGTCGATCAGCCTGGTCCGGGCCTCCACGAAGGAACTGCGTGCGGGACACCAGTTGCTGGTTTTCCCGGAAGGCACCCGCACTCGCACGCCTCCCGTCAACGCTTTCAAAGGCGGCTTCGCGCTGATGACGAAGAAAGCCGGAGCCGAAGTGCAGACGATATTCATTGAAACCAACAGCACGTTCCTGAACAAGGGCTGGCCGATACTGAAAAAGCCCGCGTTTCCGCTGATTTACCGTGCGCGCCTGGGCAAGCGGCTTGGCGTCACCGGTGACGTCAGGGCTTTCGTTTCGGACCTGGAAAACTACTACCGGGAGCAACTGATCGCGCCTGCAACGGACAAGCCGCCCGCAGTTCAACCGACCGGCCAATCAGCCACACAGCAATCTGCAATCAGGCGGTAACATGTCCGATCAGTGGCGCTTATCCTGATCACACTGCCTCCAGGAACATCAAAATTGAATCCGCCATGCCCGTTACCTCCAAGACTCATCTGATTCTGATCCCCAGCTATGACACCGGCGAAAAGGTTTTCGAGACCGTGCGCAACGCGCTCAAATTGTGGGAACCTGTTTGGGTCGTGGTCGACGGCAGCACCGACGGGACAGCCGAAAGGTTGCAGGCTCTTGTCGGCTCGAATGCCGGGCTACGGGTGTTCGTGCTGCCTGAGAATCAGGGCAAAGGTGCGGCGATCCTGCATGGCCTGCGCGCAGCCGTGGCGCAGGGCTACACCCATATCCTGACGTTGGACGCCGACGGCCAGCACCCGGCCGATCGGATACCCGATTTCATGCGCGTGTCGATGGAAAATCCGAACGCGCTGGTCCTCGGCAAACCCGTGTTCGATGCGAGTGCGCCGCGGCTGCGCGTGATGGGGCGACGCGTTTCGAACTGGTGGGCCAATTTGGAGACGCTCTGGGAGGGTATCGGCGACTCGTTATTCGGGCTGCGTGTCTATCCGGCGAAGCCGCTGTTGCAGATCATGGAATCCCGGCGCTGGATGCGGCGCTTCGATTTCGACGTCGAGGCCGCCGTGCGGCTGGTGTGGCGCGGCGCCAGCCCGATAAACCTGCCTGCCCCGGTTCGCTACTTCCGCCCGGAGGAAGGCGGGGTGTCGCATTTCAATTACGTACGCGATAATTTGCTGCTGAGCTGGATGCACCTGCGACTGCTGGCCGGCTTTCTGTTACGGCTGCCGCTTTTGCTGGCGCGAAAGTTCGGATTTCGGACAATCACAAATTGAATCGAAACAAAATCAACCAGTCGGTGCGACTCCCGATTTGGTCTGACGCATCCGCTGCCTCCCGCGCAACCATGCCGGTCTTGCTTTTGTACGCGGACACGAAGCTTCCCGCTGCGACGCCAGCGCGCAACACTGCGGGAGCATGCCCATGAGCCAGGCATGGCTGGAGCAGCGCGAGCGCGGCAGCGTTCTGGGCGTGCGACTCATCGTCGGCATCGCCTTTTTTCTCGGCAGGACGGTCGCGCGGCTGGTTCTCTATCCGGTCTGCCTCTATTTTCTGCTGTTCTCGGTGAATTCCCGGCGCGCCTCGCGCAAGTATCTGAGCCGCGCACTCGGCCGCCAGGTGCGTGTCGCCGATCTGTTTCGCCACTATTTCACCTTCGCCACGGTCGCGCTCGACCGGTTTTTCCTGCTCAAGGATCGTAGCGATCTGTTCGACATCCGGATTCACGGCGAGCAGGTTCTGCAGCAGACCCTCGACCGCGGCCAGGGTTGCCTGTTACTGGGTGCGCACCTGGGCAGCTTCGAGGTCCTGCGCGCCGCCGGCACAGCGAATCGGATCGACGTCAGAATGGTGATGTACGAGGACAACGCGCGGATGGTCAACGCCATCGCCAAGGCCGTCAATCCCGCGCTTCCGGACCGCATCATTGCACTGGGGCGGTTCGATTCCATGTTCAAAGTGCACGAGCGGCTTCTGGAGAGCGCCTGGGTCGGCATCCTCGGCGACCGCACCCTGGAAGACGGCGACCAGTTGCAGGCGTCGTTTCTGGGCGAGGCAGCCCTGTTTCCCGCCGCACCCTACCGCATGGCGCTCATGCTCAAGCGGCCGATAGTGTTCATGACCGGCCTGTATCGTGGCGGCAACCGCTATGAGTTGTATTTCGAACAACTCTTCGACCCGGAGGGCGTAGGCCGGTCGGCGCGCGCAACTGCCGTCGAAACGGCTCTGCAGCACTATGCACAGCGGCTCGAACACTATTGCCGTGACGCGCCGTTCAACTGGTTCAACTTTTACGAGTTCTGGGACGCCGGCGCGAGCAAACCCGCCGGTTCCCGGGAGGTCGCGCTCGGCACGTATGCGGCACAAGTGCTCGATCCGGACAGCGACGAGTCGCGAATGGCGGCGGAGCATGCGCTTCGACCCGCCGATCGCACGCTGACCGGCAAATAGTTTGGCTCCCAGGGGAAAACACGAGTAGCCATGCCAATCGTTTCCCAACGCAGCGGCAGGGACGAACGGGCGGCCTTGTTTCCGCCGGAGCTGCTGGCGTATTTCGACGATTCCTTCATCGCCTCGTTCGATCTGTTCGAAGAATACAGCGCGCGCCTGACCCTGGATTTGTTCCGAACCCTTGGTCTGGAAGCGGCATGCCGGTCCGAGGCAAGCGTTGCCCTGGCGATAGCCCGTAGCGGACTCGAACCCGAAATGGCCACGATGCCGGTCTCCTGGATCCTGGCCATGCTCGCCGCACGCAATTGGCTCGGCATGCGGGTCGACAATGACGGGGAACGGCGTTACCGGATCGAACGGCCGCTGCCGGTGCTCAGCGCGGACGAAATCCTCGAGCGTCAGCGTGCACACGATCCACGCTGCCTGCCCAGCTTCGAAATCGCAGCCCTGGCCGCGACGCATTACCCGGCCGTCCTAACCGGACAGACTTCCGGCGAGCAGGCCTTGTTCGGCGCTGAAGGCATCGTCCCCTGGGTCAGGAATTTCTCGAACGACAATCCGCTGTACGCCATCAGCAACAAGATCGGCGCGATTGCCGCCGCGCACGTACTGCCCCCCGGTCCGGCCGCCATCCTGGAGATCGGCGGCGGCCTGGGCAGTGCCGCCGACACCCTGCTTGGCCATCTGGAAGGCAGCGGCCGATCGGCCCAGGTCGCCTCCTACCACCTCACCGAAATATCTCCGTTGTTCCTCAAGCGGGCGCAGCGCAATCTTGCGGCAAGGTATGCGCACTGCCACATGCGGTTTTCGGCACTGGACATCGATCAGCCTTTTTCGACGGCCGCGATCACGCCGCAATCCTGCCAGCTCGCCTACGGCGTCAACGTCCTGCATGTCGCGCGCGACCTGGCGGCGACGCTGGCGGAGCTGCGCAATGTGCTGACCGATGACGGCGCGCTGGTCATGGCCGAATGCGTGCGCCCGTTTGCCGACACGCCCCTGCATCTGGAGCTGGTATTCAATCTGCTCGGCTCATTTCGCGATGCGCGCCTGGTACCGGGCTGGCGTCCGAACGGCGGATTCCTGACACCGGAACAATGGACCGCAGCGCTGACCGCCAACGGCTTCCGCGACGTGCGGGTCTATCCGGACATTGCCGCAATCCGCGGCGGCTATCCAAGCTTCATCATCGCCGCCATCGTGGCCCGCCGCGCGTGAGCACGGTCATCGACGTGCCCGCCGGCGGGGCGTGGTTCGAAGGACATTTCCCCGACCGTCCGATTCTTCCCGGCGTAGCGCAGATCGCGCTGGTCCTGGACGCGTTGGCGCGCGAAACGGGTCATGCGCCAGTGCTGCGTGGCATCGCGTTCGCGCGTCTGCGCCAGCTCGTCTTGCCCGGCGAGCGCCTCGAACTCGTCACGCGCGCATCCGCAGCGGGGCACTTGCGCTTCGATCTCAAACGCGGCGCTGTCCTGGTCGCCAATGGGGAACTCATCATCGGCACGCCACCGAATGAACCAGAGGCACCGGCCAGTTCCCGCGCCGCGAGCAGTCAGATTGCCGATGCCCCGGCACTCGACGACCTGCTGCCGCACCGCCCGCCCATGCGCTTCCTGACCGCCGTGCTGAGCGAAACGGCGGAAGGACTGACCGGCAACGCGCGCATTCCCGGACAGTGCGCGCTGGTGTGCAGCGGCAGCGCAACGCCTGTCGCCGCGATCGAGGCCGCGGCCCAGACTGCCGCGGCCTGGGAGGCATTGCGGCGGCGGCGCGAAGCGGGTCGCGCCGGGCCCCGCATCGGTTATCTGGTCGCGATGCGCGACGTGGTTTTTTTTACCGACCAGGTGCCGGCGGATCGTGATTTGCTGGTTTCGGTCAATCTCGAAGCGATCGCGCAACCGTTGACCCACTATCATATCGACATAGCGCTCGATGGCCGGCCAGTGGCGCGCGGCACGATTGCGACCTACCTTTCCGAGGATACGGCGTAGCGATCAGCGCGGCGGCGGCGCAGCAGGCCTCAGGACCAGCGCAAACAGCAGGCTCAGGAACGCGCCGGTTGCCACCGTCGTGCCGATCGCGCTGAGCACCGGCGTGGCGGCGAAACCCAGAACACCGAACCCCATCACCGTCGACAGATTGCAAAACAGTACCGCGGTTGCTGTGCGCTGCGGATCGGCCGAACCGGGACTGCCGCGCTCGAAAAACAACGTGTAATTCGAGCCGACACCGACGACCAGCAGCAGCGCGACCAGGTGAAAAATATTCAGGCGCGCGCCGGTTGCGAGCAGGATGCCCGCGGTCACCAGCACGGCCGCAGCGAGCGGCGCCATCACATCCCAACTGCGCCGCACCGATCGCAGCGTAACCAGCAGCAGCAACGCGATGGCGACTGCGCCGAGAATTGCGAAGCCGAGGGCGCGCATGCGGTAGCCGCGATAGAGGCCGTCGAGTTCACGTTTCATGTCGAGTATGACGACCTGCGAGCGGTCATACGCCGACAACCCCGCCTCCAGCCGCACCCTGTCCGCCACATTGCGCAGGGGCATCATGGCAAACCAGCCGTTGTGACGCTGCACGAGCAGGGACTGCAGTTTCAGGGCGAGGCCTGTGCCGGCCAGGTCCTGTGCAGTCAGCGGCGCGTGGCGTTTTGCCTGCTGCGCGTCCACGATGAATGGGGCGAACGTACCGGCGCGAAACGGCAGGCCGTGCGCAGCGGCTGTCAGATTCCGTTGCAGGCTCGCCGCATCGGGAATGGCCTCCTGGCGCGCGCGCTGCGCGGCGATGCTGGGAAGATAAAACGCCGGAGAATCGAATCCGCCAAGCACGCCCTCGCCCCGGAGTGCGGCCAGCGCAGCGCCGACGCGCTCCACCGTTTCCAGCACGGCCTGCTCGGAAGCCCCACTTGCCACGACCAGGAGGCCGACATCGGGGGCACCCAGGTCGTTGCGCATTTGCTGATCAAGATTTTGCGCTTCCTGCGCCACCGGACTCAGGCTCGACAATTCGTCGTCCCAGACCGTCGAGCCTCGGACCATCAGCCAGCCCGCCGTCGCGATCACCAGCAATACCAGCGGCACGCGCAAGCGTCGTGCGAGGCCCAGCCAGCGCATCAGGGGTGCACCGAGTCCGGCGGCGGTGCGCACGTGGTAGCCGGCGGGCACCAGCTCGGGCAGTACCCAGCGCGTCACCGACACCGCGACGATCAGGCCGGTGATCGAAAACAGGCCGAGCTGGGACAACCCTGGAAATCCGGAAAACAACATTGCGCCGAATCCGAACACGGAAGTCAGCATGCCCAGCCGCAACGTTGGCCAGATGCGCTGCAATGTGGACTTGGGCGTCGTGCCGGGCGCGGTATTGGTGAACAGATAAATCGCGTAATCCACGGCCTCGCCGATCAGGGTGGCGCCGAATCCCAGGGTGACGCCATGCACCGAACCAAAGGCGAGGCTGACCGCGGCGATACCAGCCACGGCGCCGCTCGCCACCGGCACCAGCGTCAAGGCGAGCACGCGCAGCGATCGATAGACAAACAGCAGGATGGCGCTGACCAGCAGCGTGCTGATCAGGGAAAAAAGGATGGCATCGCGCTTGATGCCGGCGCGGCTTTCCACGGCAAAGATACCCGGTCCGGTGACGACCAGATGCGCGTCCGTCACGTTGCGTTCCTTGCGCGCGTCCTCGAACGCCGCGCGAATCTGCGCCAACGCCCGTTCCTGCGCGTCGATGTCGAACCCGGCTGCCCGTGTCTGCGCCACCAGCAGCGCGCGCTTGCCGTCCGCGGACAACCATACGCCATCGCGTTTCTGCGGCCCGCCCTCGCCCTGCAGGCGCTCGATCAGTCGCAGCATTTCGCCCGTCGGGTCGCGCGGCAGCAGGTTGCCCACCAGCATGCTGGTGGGCGAACTCAACAGATCGAGTTGTTGCTCCAGCCCGCGCCGGATGCCAGCCGCCGTGAATCGCTCGGCCGTGACCTCGGGGCTGAGCAGGTACCGATTGCGCCACAGGAACTCGCCGTCGGCGCGCAAGCCATCCTGCTCGCCGTTGGCGATATAGACGAATTGTTCGTCTTTCTGCAGTCGTACCGCCAGCCCGCGGCTCAAGGCGGTAAGTTGCTCCGGCTCGCGCCCCTCGATGCCCGCCAGGACGAGCCGCGAGACCACGCCTTCGCGCAATTCGTCGACCAGGAAGCGCTGCGTCGGCGACGGTGAACTCGGCAAGAAGGCGGCCAGATCGGCACCAAACTGCGACCTGGCGACGATGATCGCGCAAGCGAGCACGAATCCAAGCCACAAGCCGACGCGCATGCGCGCCGGCGCCGTCATCGCTTGTCCTCGCGGATATCCATCACTGATCGGTCGCCGCGCGCTTCCTGCACCTCGATGCGATCGATGCGCGCCTGGCTGCCGTCGATGCGAATCAGACTGATGACTTCATTCATCCTGCGGTCTATGGGCGCCAGGAAAAGCCGCCACTGCGCCGGACCGCCTTCGAGGTCGACGCGATAGAAGCGCCGCAGCGCCTTCAGGTCGCCGCCCATCGTGGCGCGGATGCTTTCGATGAAACCCCACAGCACCGGATAATCCTGCAGCTTGAGCACACGGCGCTCGTTGCGCGCCGGATTTTCCAGTATCACGCTATCCTCGGCGACCGTCAGCGTTTCCGGTTTAGGCTTGAGCGTGCGTTTCTCCAGCCGTCCGGGGCGCGTGTAGGTCAGCGTGCCGGAAAGCTCCAGCGGCGCCTTCAGGACCTTGAGGTACTTGCGCTCGACAAACCGCGCTTGCGAATGATCGACTGCGGACAGTTGCTGCATCAGCGGTTCGATTCCCCATGGTGCCGCGGCATCCGCCGCCCGTACCGCAGCGGGCGCGGTGAGTCCGAGTGCAAAGACGAGCGCGACGGCCGCCACGCGGCACGCGCATTGTTCCCACCCAGGCATCAAGCGGCGTCCTCGCGGGTCGACATGCCCGGGCAAGTTTGCGCCAGGCGCCGCAAGGTTTCGCGCGGCAGCTTGCCGGTGGCATTGCGCGGCAAGGCTTCGACGAAATACAACGGCCGTGGCAAAAACACCGCATCCACGCGGGTACGCAACGCAGCGAGCAACGCATCCCGCGTCACACCGGGCGCGACCACGAAAGCCGTCAACCGCGTCACGCCCTCCCCTTCTTCATCGGGCATGAAAAAAACGCCGTCGCGCACGCCGTCGATGCCGTTGAGCTGGTGGTTGAGATAGCCGAGCGAAGTGCGTTTACCGGCGATGTTGACCAGGTCGGCATCGCGGCCGTGCAACACAAATGCATCGGATCCTTCCGTTTGGATCACATCCGTGAATTGCACTTCGTTTTCGACGTGGCCACCCGCGACCATCACGGTTTTCCCGTGCGGACGCAGGCGCACGTCACGCAGGCAATGCCACATCGCGCCCTCGACGGTACGCCGCGTCGCCACCATGCCCGCCTCGGTGAAGCCGAATACCTCGTGCAGCGGCGCCCGGTAGCGCGCTTCCGCCTGAGCGGCCATTTGCGCGGGCAGCGGCGCGGTCGCGCATACGATCAGCCGCAGCGGCGGCAGCGCAATCCCGTCGTTGAGCAACGCGCGCAAATGCACCGGGGTCGTTACCAGGACGCGATCGCCGGGCACTTGCGCCAGCGCGGCGGCTACGTCGGCCGGATAAAACGGCCGGCCGGCATGCAGCGCAAGCCCGGCGCGCAGCGCCATCAGCACGGTGGACTCGAGGCCGTACATATGCTGTGCGGGCACCGTGCCTACCAGTGTCGCCCGGCCGTCACAATGCAGGGCAAAGCGCTCCGCTTCGGCGCTGGCCCCGCGCGCAAGAGAGCCCCAGGTCTTGCGGTGCGCGGTCGGCAGCCCTGTGGAACCGGAGGTAAAGGCAATTGCGGCGATCTGATCTTCGGGGAACGCCGGCACGCGGAACTGCCGTGGGGAATCCGCCGTAACGCGAGCCAGCTCACAGGTCACCTGTTCGATGCCGCCGAGATCCTGCGGCGCATCATTCAGGGCATAGAGCTCGCCGAATTCGTGCTGCAGTTGGCGCAGCATTTCCGGCGTCTGGTTTGGCGGCAGCAGGCTGGTCTGGCCGCGCATCAGCGCAGCCATGAAGCCGACAGCAAAGCGATAGCGATCGACGCAGAAATTAACCAGAAAGGCGCGGGCAGGCAATTGTTCCGCCACACGCACTACATCGGCAACGAAGCGCGCCGCGACAACCGGCTGCCCCTGGCTGTATGCAACGATATCTGCCGCACCGGCGTGGCTGATGGCTGCGACCTGGGCCATGCGGTCAGCGCCCGGCAGTGGGCGGGTTGAAATCGAAATCGCGGAAAGCGCGGTAGACCGTGGCCATCGAGGCGTGGGAGAAATTCGGATAACGTCGGCGCCGCCAGGTGGATTCGCAGAGATACATCGCCACGACCAGTGGCAGGTTCAACAGGTTGTTGAACACGGACCACGCGGGCAACGGCGCGAACGCGAACAGCAGGACCGAAGTAAGCGCCATGGCGGCAAAAAAGATGCACCATGCCCAGGTGACCTGCCGCGTATAACGGGTAATGTCCGCCGGCAGGCCGCCATGAACGAAGCTCGCAAGGCGCGTGATCAGCGGCTGACGGCCACGCACCAGGGTGCGACCGAACAGCCACAACAGGCTCAGGTAGACCACAAGATAAGGCACTGGATAAAACAAGGCGGAATTCGCCCCGACAGCACGCCACAGCAGCAATCCGATGGCGCCAGCCGCGCACAATAGAACCAGCATGATGCGCCCGCGCGGTGTGCGCCAGAGCGCGCAACCCGCGACCACCAGCAAAGGTGCTGCCATGAGTCCTTCGCCGAGCCCCCCTTCGGGATGGCTGACAACCAGCCAGTAGACCACGGCCTGATAGGCGATTACGCCACAAAGGAGCAAAATCGCCCTGGTCCGGCTGATCGGGAGCGCAGGGCTATCGGGCCCGGTTTCGCTGGACATGCTCATTCAGGCTGCGCAGCGAAGTGAACGTCTTGACGTTGTCGCTGTCATCGGAGCGCAACTGAAATCCGTACTTCTTGGACACCGCAAGCGCGATCTCGAGGATATCGATCGAGTCCAGCCCAAGGCCATCCCGGTACAGCGGCGCGGTCGGGTCGATTTCCGCGGCCTGAATTTCCAGGTTCAGTGCCGCGACAATCAGTTCCGCCAGTTCCCGCTCCTGGGCAATCGTGGATTCGATTGTATTCATTGCATCCATTCGTTTTTTGATAATGGCCGGAATTTCCAGCTTGAAATATTATAACCGCTCCTTACCGGCCCGATTGGTGCGCTAGCGCACCAACGCAGGCAAAACGTCCGTTGACGCGGACCACATGCGCCACGTAGGCTCGACCAGGGTCAGGACAGACCGGCACACCAAATCCGCCGGACTGGGATCGGACAGGAAACCAGACAGTGCAACCGCTTTACCTGAATCACTACGCCATTGCCAGCAGCGCGGGCGTCGGCCTTCATGCCACGGCGCGGGCGTTGGCGGAAATGCGCTCCGGGCTTGCCAAATGCGCATTCGAGACGGCGAATCTCGATACTTACGTGGGACAAATAGCCGATTCCGCGTTGGAGCCGGTGCGCGCGGACCTTGATGCGTTCGACTGCCGCAACAACCGGATCGCGCAACTGTGCGCGCGCCAGGACGGCTTCGAACAGGTGGTCATTGCGGCCCGGGACAGATACGGCGCCGCACGCATCGGCGTGTTCGTCGGCACCAGCACGTCGGGAATACTCGAGACCGAACTTGCCTATCGCCGTCGCGATGCCGAGGGGGCGCTGCCGCCGGACTTTCGCTACGCGCAGACTCACAATACTTATTCGGTGGCCTGGTTCGTCCAGTCTTATTTCGGCCTGAGCGGTCCGTCCATGGCAGTCTCCACGGCTTGCTCGTCGAGCGCGAAAGCCTTCGCCAATGCCGCCCGCATGATGGCGGCCGGCCTCTGCGACGCGGCGGTGGTCGGTGGAGTCGACAGCCTGTGCCTTACGACGCTGTACGGATTTGGCTCGCTCGGCTTGCTCGCGGCGACCGGCTGCCGCCCGTTCGATACCGAACGCGATGGTATCTCCATCGGCGAAGGCGCCGGCATGGTATTGCTGGAGCGCCAGCCGCGTAAAGGCACCCATGATGCCATTGCGCTGCTCGGCACCGGCGAGAGCAGTGATGCCTACCACATGTCGACGCCACATCCAGAAGGACTCGGCGCGCGCAAGGCGATGGAACAGGCGCTGGCGAGCGCAGCATTGCCGCCCGAGGCGGTCGACTACATCAACCTGCATGGCACCGGCACGCGCAGCAACGATGCGACCGAAGACAGGGCGGTATGTACTGTTTTTGGCCGCAATACCCCATGCAGTTCCACCAAGGGCTGGACCGGCCATACGCTCGGGGCATGCGGCGCCATCGACGCCATCATCTGCGCGCTGGCCATCGAGCAGGGTTTCATGCCCGGCAGCGTGAACACGCGCGCACTCGATCCGACCATGGGGCTGCACTATTTGCTCGAGAACCAGCGCGCGCCGCTCGACATTGCGCTGAGCAATTCCTTCGGATTCGGCGGCACCAATTGCAGCCTTTTGCTCGGACGGGTTCGCGCGTGAGACTGTTTGTCGAAAGCGTCGCGATCCTCGCGCCGGGACTCGATGGCTGGACTGCCGCCCGGCCGGTACTGGCCGGAGAAAAACCTTACGAATCCGCCCCGCTTGCGCCGCCCGCAACGGATCTGCTTCCCGCCGTCGAGCGCCGGCGCACCGGTTCGATGGTCAAAATGGCTCTGGCAGTCGGACAGGCTGCACTCAGTGCCGCGGACCGGCCCGTCGATTCCGTGGCAACTGTGTTCACGTCCTCCGGAGGCGACGGCGATGTCATCAACGATATCTGCATCACGCTCGCCGGGCCCGACCGGCAGGTTTCGCCCACGCGCTTCCACAACTCCGTGCACAACGCGCCGTCGGGCTACTGGGGCATCGCCACGCACTCGCATCACCCGTCGACCAGCCTGTGTGGATACGACTGGAGTTTTGCCATCGGGCTGCTCGAGGCGGCCGTGCAGGTGCAGGTCGACCAGCGCGAAGTCCTGTTGGTTGCATTCGACACGCCTTATCCCTTTCCTCTTGCAGCGGTGCGGCCCCTTGCCCATCCATTCGGCAGCGCGCTGTTGCTGACACGCGACCGTGGAAACCGCGCCTTGGCCGAACTCGAGGTCACGCTGGATGCAGCGGCAATGCCGGTCACGCCAATGAGCAATCCGGCGCTGGAACAATTGCGCCGCGGCAATCCGTCCGCGCGCGCGCTGCCGCTGCTCGCGGCCCTG
>CAYODB010000022.1:0-1285 GCA_964402495.1 uncultured Bordetella sp. | reverse complement strand
CGCGCCGGCGGCTGAACCACCTGACGACGATGCTGGCGAGGATGCCCAGCACCAGTTCGGCGATGATCGAAGTGATCCAGAAGGCCGGGCCGTGGCCGCGCTCGGTCTTGAACACCGTCTTGTCGACAAGGTTGCCGATGATGCGCGACAGGAAAATGACGAAGGTATTGACCACACCCTGGATCAGGGCCAGGGTCACCATGTCGCCGTTGGCGACGTGGCTGACTTCGTGTCCGAGCACGGCCTCCGCTTCGTCCCGCGTCATGTTGTTGAGCAGGCCGGTGCTGACCGCGACCAGCGCGCTGTTCTTGTTCATGCCGGTGGCGAAGGCGTTGACGTCCGGCGCGTTATAGATCGCCACATCGGGCATGCCGATTCCGGCACGCTGCGCCTGGCGCCTTACGGTTTCCACCAACCAGCGTTCGCCCTCATTGGCCGGCGTTTCGATGACCTTCGCGCCGGTCATGAACTTGGCCGACCACTTGGACATCGCCAGCGAGATGAATGCGCCGCCGAAACCAATCACACCGGCGAACACCAGCAACGAAGTCAAGTCGAGCCCACCCGCGGAATTCTGCAGGTAGCGGTCGATGCCCAGCAGCCGCATCGTGATGTTGAGGACGAACAGAACGGCCAGGTTGGTGATCAGGAACAGGACAATGCGTTTGAACACGTAACACCCTTTCTGAATAAAGACACGACTACTTGGATACGCAAACCGGAATCCGGGTTCCGCGGTTTCAACCGCCCGCAGCGAACCCCTCAAGCTCAGCGGAAAGCATAAGCCATTGCTCTTCCGCTTTCTGTAACTTTGCCGTTACATCGGCCTGCTCCAGCAGGCAGCGCTTCAGATCCTCCTTGCGCCCGTCGCCGTACATATCTGGGGCCGCCAGAAGCTTTTCAAGTCTCTGCCGTTCAGCGGTCAGTTTCTCGATTTCCCTTTCCGCCGACCCGACCCGCGTCTCCAGGGGCTTGCGCTGCACGAAGCGCCGGTTGCGTTCCTCGGCTTCCAGCCTTTTCTGCTCCTTGCGGCTGACTGCCGGCACCTCGGCGGCGACCGCCTCCGCCGGCACTCCCGACCGCAGGCGTCTGGCATAGTCATCGAGGTCGCCATCGAACTCCGAAACCGCGCCGCCTTCCACCAGCCACAGTTCGTCGGCCGTGGCACGTAGCAGGCTGCGATCGTGGGAAACCAGCACCAGCGCGCCTTCGTAATCCTGCAAACCGAGCGTCAGCGCGTGGCGCATTTCGAGGTCGAGGTGGTTGGTCGGCTCGTCGAGCAGCA
>CAYODB010000021.1:0-29077 GCA_964402495.1 uncultured Bordetella sp. | reverse complement strand
GCCGGAACAGAAGGCGCGCTCACCGGCGCCGGTGAGCGCGCCTTCTGTTCCGGCCAGGATCTCGACGAGACGTCGAAATACGGTGTCGGCGACATCGATTCCTGGCTCACGCGCCAGCACGCCATGTATGCGGCGGTGCGCGATCTCGACAAGCCCTGCATCGTGGCTTTCAACGGCACCGCCGCCGGGGCGGGATTCCAGATCGGCCTGTGCGCCGACCTGCGCATCGGCTACCCGGAAATGAAACTCGGCCAGCCCGAGATCAAGGCGGGACTCGCCAGCATCGTCGGTTCCTACCTGATGACCATGCACCTCGGCCTGTCGAAGAACATCGAGCTGTCACTGACCGGCGAGCTGATTTCGGGCAAGACCGCCTACGAGATCGGCATCCTGAATCACCTGGTGCCGGGCAACGAAGTCATGAACAAGGCGCTGGGATTGGCGGGGGAAATGTCCAAACTCGCGCCCACCGCGATGCGGCTTACGAAGCAGCGCTTCCGCAAGCTCACGCAGGCGGGATTCGAAGCTGCGCTGGAAGAAGCCAAGGTCGCGCAGAAGGAAGCCTACGCCAGCGGCGAACCGCAGGAAGCGATGAAGCGCTTCCTCGAACTGAGGAAGACAAAGAAAATTTGACCACAGAGACGCAGAGGCAAAGAGGAAAAGCGGGCCCATGGTATTCCGACCAGTGACAGTGGCCGCCGGAGCTCCCGGCTCGGCACAATCGCGGATTCTGGCGTATCCCGCATCTCCACTCGATTTCATTTCCATTCTTATTTTTCTCTGTGCCCTCTGCGTCCTCTGTGGTTCATCGCTCTTCGCATTTGCCGAAGGCTACCCGAACAAACCGATCCGCATCGTGGTGCCCTACCCGCCAGGCGGATTCAACGACACCCTGGCGCGGACCCTGGGCCGGAAACTGACCGCGTCCTGGAAGCAGCCGGTCATCGTCGACAACCGCCCGGGGGGAGGCACGACCATCGGCACCGGTCTCGCCGCGAAAGCACCCGCGGACGGCTACACGCTGCTCATCGTTTCGTTCGCGTTCGCCGTCAATCCTGGCCTCTACAAGGAACTGCCTTACGACTCGGCAAAGGATTTCATGCCGGTGATACTCGCGGCCGGCACGCCCAACCTGCTGGTGGTCAATCCCGCGCTTCCAGCGAAGTCGGTGCCGGATCTCATCCGGCTTGCGAAATCCAAACCGGGCGGGCTGAACTATGCTTCTGCTGGAAACGGCTCTTCGAATCATCTGTCGATGGAATTGTTCAGCAGCCTGGCCGGCCTGAACCTGGTTCACGTCCCCTACAAGGGCAGCGTGCCTGCGGTCACCGACCTGATTGGCGGGCAGGTGGATGCGATGTTCGACAACGTTCCGAATGTGATACAGCATGTGAAGGCGGGAAAACTGCGCGCGCTGGCCGTATCGAGCAAGGAGCGCTCGGATTTCCTGCCCGATGTACCGACCGTGGCCGAATCCGGCGTTCCCGGTTTTGACGTATCGGTCTGGTTCGGCGTTGTTTCCCCGGCCGGCACCCCCGCACCGGTCGTCGCAAAACTGAACGCGGAATTCAACCGGATACTCGGGCTTGCCGAAGTCGCACAGTTATTTCATGCCCAGGGAGTCGATCCGCGCGGCGGCAGCGTGCAGGATTTCGCAGCTTTCCTGCGCCAGCAAACGGCCACGTGGACGAAAGTCGTGAAAGACTCCGGCGCCAGGGCCGAATGAAGCGCATCGGCCCCAGGATCACGGCACTGGCGGCCGCCCTCGCACTGCTGCCGTTCCTGTACGTGCATCTGTTCGAGCGGCCCTCCATGTCGCGCGACTGGTCGCCCGACCAGAGCATCGTGCCCATGGCGACATTCTCCGGCGACACCGTAGTAGTCGCCAACGTCCGGAATTCTTCCTACTCGTCGGAGAGCGAGTACAAAATTCGCCATGAAACGCGCAGCTACGACCTGCGCAAGCTCGACTCCGTCTGGTTCGTGGTGGAGAGATTCGGCGACACGCCAGGAATCTCGCATACGTTCCTCAGCTTCGGTTTCGGCGATGAATACGTGGCGATCTCGGTCGAGATCCGCAAAGAGCGCGGGGAAACCTTCTCGCCGCTGCGCGGATTGTTGCGGCAATACGAACTGATGTACGTGGTCGGCGACGAACGCGACATCATCGGCCTTAGAACCAACTACCACCGTGACCCGGTCTACCTTTATCCGGCCAACACCACACCGGACAAGATGCGGCGGGTCTTCGTCGAAATGCTGGAACGCGCCAACAAGCTTGCTGACGAGCCCGAGTTCTACAACACGCTGACCAACAACTGCACGACGAACATCGTCCGCCACGTCAATACCATCTCGCAGCGGATTCCCTTCAGCTACAAAGTCATCCTGCCGGCCTATTCCGACGAGCTGGCATACGAAGTCGGCCTGATCCCGACCGACAAGCCGTTCGAAGCCGTGCAGGCCACCCATCGGATCGACGGCATCGCTCAACGCGGGGACGTGGGGCCCGATTTCTCAAAGGTCATCCGGGCGAACCTTGGCAAATGAAAGGCAGCCCCGGCGCGAATGAGCCCTGAGATTCACTCTTTCGTGCAAGATTCATCCTCTGAATCCGCCTGCGTCAACGCGGGCTACACTTTCAGACTAATCGCCCCCGGGGACTTCCAATGACCGCACCCGCCCTTCCCACTTTCTACCTCTCGCACGGAGGCGGGCCATGGCCGTGGATGAAAGGCCCGCGGTACGACGCCCACCGCAAGCTCGAGGCAGCATTGCAACAACTGCCGCAACTTGTGGGCGTGACGCCGAAAGCCGTGCTGATGATATCGGCGCACTGGGAGGAGGAGGACTTCGCCGTCATGAGCCATCCCAGTCCTCCAATGGTGTACGACTACACCGGCTTCCCGGAGAATACGTATCAGGTCCGGTACCCGGCACCCGGCGCGCCGCAACTCGCCGAACAAGTGCGTGCCTTGCTCCAGAACGCGGGAATCGACTCACGGCTCGATCCGGTGCGCGGTTTCGACCACGGAGCATTCGTACCCATGGCCGTAGTCTATCCCGATGCCAGCATTCCAATCGTGCAACTCTCCCTCAAACGCGGACTCGATCCGCAAGAGCATCTTGCCGCCGGCCGTGTCCTGGCAACGCTTCGCAACGAAGGCGTACTCGTCGTCGGGAGCGGGTCGAGCTACCACAACCTGAGGATGCTCGGCCCGGAATCGAAAAAGCCCTCCGCCGCATTCGACGACTGGCTTCAGCACACGCTGGAAGGAACGAATTTCGAGGAACGCGCCGCCGCGTTAGCCTCTTGGGAAGCTGCACCGTCCGCGCGCGTGGCGCATCCCCGTGAAGAACATCTGCTGCCGCTGATGGTTGCCGTCGGCGCGGCCGAACGTGATATCGCCACGCGCTTCTATCACGAGAACACCTTTTTCGGCAGCGGCAGCGTATCGAGTTTCATGTTTACGAAAAGCTCCTGAATTCCGGCTTTCCAATTTCGCAACAGGCAAAATCCAATCACCTTAATTGCTGTGCGGACGACAGTTTTCAATCGGCGCGAAGTCGATCTAAATTGAACCAGTATGTCGAATGGGAACCTAAACAAGAGGTGTCCGAAATGTCGGGTTTAAAAGGGGCCTTACAGGCCCCCTACTTCCAGTTGTGCCCCATAGATCCTGGTCCCGGTTAAACTGGGTGCAGTGGAGGTAGCTATGGATACACCCTTACATCAGTCGCGATCCTGAAATCATGAGTGGCGCCCCGTGTTTCAAGGGCACGCGAGTACTCGTCCAAAACCTCTTCGACTACCTTGAAGGAAGTTCATCGCTTGAAGACTTTCTGGAGGACTTCCCCTCTGTTTCCCGTGAGGCTGCAATAGCGGTTCTCGAGGTAGCCAAGGCTCGCCTATTTGCAGATGCGCCTGCTGCTTGACGAGTCTGTTCCACATCTCCAGTATCAGCAGAACCTCGACACATTACCTATCACGGCAATCGTGTTGGACGCGAAGTCGAACGAGCTTCCCTACCTGCTGCCCCTCATCCCAAAGCTTGAGGAAGCACTTGCACATCTTCTGCCCCGCACATTCGTTCGAATTGGCGCGTAGCGTGGGCTTGCATTTCACCTCTCCGCACTCTGATCGGGGAAATCAACAGCGAATATCGGAGGACGGACAACGGGACGTATTCCCCTTGTCCGTCCTAACCTTAGGATCATCTTTTCGATGGGAATAATGAGGCGCTAAGCCAAAATAACGCCCATCATTTGGATACACTTGTTGAAACTACCGATACATAGCGTGGTCCGACCCCGAAAAAAAAGAAAACCGGCATCGCTCAACGCGGGAACATGGGGCCCGATTTCTCAAAGGTCATCCGGGCGAACTCCCGCAAATGAAAGTCAGCCTCAGCGCGCGTGGCGCATCCCCGGTAAGAACACCTGCCGCCGCGGATGGTATCCGCCGGCGGGAAATTCTGGCCCCGGGTGCGGTAGAGGGTCTGCTGAACATTCCCTCTGAACCTCCCGGAACGCGCGCAGTCTAGTGCTTGGTTCGACCTGCACGCCGGGATTAGAGTCGTCCGGCAAGAGGCGGTTTCCCTGCGCAATGGTGCAGGGAAAATCGACCAACACCCGTTTTTTTAAAGGATCCCGTTCATGAGATTTTCTACCCACTGCCGCTGCGTTCTGGCCTTGGTCCCGATGTTATTCGTAGGCGCCTGCAGCGCCGTTCCTATCAGGCCGGCGACGGCCACGACATTGCCGGAATGCGGCTGGTTGCCGCACTGCGTGAACAGCCAGTCGGGTCGCGGCGTTCAGGCCGTCAAGCCGATCAAGGCTGACGCGGGGCAATGGCAGCAACTCAAGGCGTGGATCGCCACACGGCAGGACTGGACGATTACCTTCGACGACGGCGATTTCCTGCAGGCGGTTGTTACGACGCCCGGGCTGAAATTCAGAGACGATGTCCTGTTGCTTTTTGTTTCCGACTCCGGATTGATCCAGGTGCAATCGTCTTCGCGGCTCGGGATCAGCGACCTGGGCGCCAATGCACGGCGCGTCGACCTGTTGCGCCGACAGGTGGCGCGAAAGAATTGAATTGAGCCGGGACGGAATTATCGTCCTGGCGGAGAATGTGGTTTCGAGTCCAACAACACCTCCGTCTCTTTTATCCTCTGGCCTGGAAATGTCCGCACTCTGGCGCTACAGCGGCAATGATCGTCCCCCGTTTGCCCGGGTGCCGGGTCCCGGCCAGGAATCGGTGTGGGATTACCCGCGTCCGCCGCGCCTCGTTCCGGACGCGCGGGAGGTGGTGGTACGGGTGGGTGACGTGGAGATCGTCCGAACGCTTCGTGCCCTGCGCATGCTCGAGACAGCGAGCCCGCCGACGTTTTACCTCCCATTCGCAGACGCGCGACTCGACCTGCTGGCAGAGGCGCCACAGATGGGAAGTTCGCACTGCGAATGGAAGGGGAGCGCGCTCTACTGGTCCATTCTCTGCGGCGATGTGAAACTGGACAGTGTCGCCTGGTCGTACCCGTCGCCAAAGGCGCCCTACGAAGCGATCGCGGGCCGCTTCTGTGTTTACCCGGGGCGCGTGGCTTGCTTCGTGGACGGCGAGCGCGTGAGCGCTCAGGACGGAGGGTTCTATGGGGGGTGGGTCACGGGGGAAATTGTCGGCCCGTGGAAAGGTGCAACGGGGACGACCGGATGGTGAACGGCAGACCAATAACGAACCAGCAGGAGATATTGGGTTTTCAGTGATTGGCGGCGTGCCCAACCTTGCGCTCAACCGGACTTCCAACAAGCTGCGATTACTGGTCCCTTCGCGCTGCGCGCTTCGGCAGCCGGTTAGCTTTGCGTTAAGCTCCGAGTACACATCCCACCCGAGATCGTTGGTAGCCATTGACACAAGAGCAACCATCTCCCCCTTGCCAAATTCTTCCTTTGCGTCCTTTCTTGCTTTTCCTTCGCGTCCTTTGCGTACCCCACAAGGGGGTATTGAAGTGAATCAACGCTCCTAATGCCGTCCCCCTGGACGGCTAAAAGTCACCATGTATACCGAACCGTATACCGCACCACCGCCTCTGAATCCGCCGCCACGGCAACCGGAAAGTGGATGGTCCGAAAATCCTGTTTCTCGTAGGCCTGGTTCGCCTGCGTGATTTTCCAGTTGGTCCAGCGGTAGAGGTTTTCCTTCACGACGACCGTGACCGGTTCGTCCTTGCGGTTGCGGATCTTGACTTCGATTTCCTCGGTCATGGTATTGCGGTTCGAGTCCACCTTGAAATCCACCTGGCGGCGCTCGCCGACCACGTCGAAGGCGCTCCCCAATTTGAGCAGCAGGGTTTCGTTCTTCGGCGTGTGGTCGATGCGGTCCTCGCCGATTAATTCCAGGCTGCCGTCCGCGGTATCCAGCTTGGAAACGCGCACCCGGCCCGAAGGCAGCGGCACCCCCATGCAGTTTTCTTCGCGGTTCTTGAAGGACAGCCAGGTATCGACCTTCTTGTTGCCGGTGATGCCGTAGTTGCGATCGGTCATCACGCCGCCGCCATACCATTGGCCGGCCTGGCCCGCGTAAACCAGCGTCTTCTCGCAGGCGACGTTGGAAACCTTGGGAAACAGCTCGATCTGCTTGGTCGAGTTCTCCGGCAGGGAACTCGGACGGCCCAGGGTGTAGAGGTGATACTCGAAGAAGCTTTTCTCGACGAAGCCCGCGACCTCTTCGCGCGCCATGTCCGACATCGCCCGCTTCGCCATCATCGCCGGCGCCGCAGCGCCCAGGTTATCGGCGCGATGTACGTCGCCCGCGACCAGCTTGATTTTTGCGTCCGTATAGCTCGCGCCGGACTGATTGATGATGCTGACCCAGGCGCCGACATCCAGCTTGCAGGTATTGGCGTTCGCGCCTTCGGAGAACGTCAGGTTGTAGTCGGCCCACCAGGTGATGCCGCCGGTCTGGTAGGACACCCGGGTCTTGTGCGCGCCGGCCTTGCGAGCGTTCAGGTCCCACACCAGGGTCGGCCGCGTGATCAGGCCCCCGGGCAATGACGGAAGCCTGACCCCGGCGTTGTAAGGAACCGTGCGCACCGAGCCGTCCGCTTCGCGGATCACGATGCCGCCCTGGGTCGACAACAGCGTGCCTTCGAGCAATTCGAGCTTGTTGCCCAGCGTCCGCTCGATGGTGATGTTGCGGTCGATGAACTTCGTCAGGAGCTTCTCCGTATTGACCAGGTCGAACTGGAAATTCTGCTCGACGACCCGCGTGCCAGCCGTGTCGGTCAGCGACGAGAACGAAACCGTGGTCGGATCTATCAGCCCGGCAACATCGTTGAACCTGACGGTGTTGCGGCCCGCGACGAACGGAATCTGGCGTTCATGCCTCACGGTTGCATAGCCGGGGATGTTTTGCCCGCCCCCGCCGTAACGATAGGTGTCCGGCGATATGGCGCCGGGCGCAGCCGTGCTATATATGGTGAGGGCATGGCTGCTGCCTTCGTCGCCAAATGCGGCGGAAGAGAAGGCCAGCGCAAGCAGCATGGGCAGCGTGCCCAGGCGGGGCAGCGGGGTCGAACGGTTCCTGCGGATCATGGACGTTTCCTTTGTGAATGAAGGACTACGCCCGCATAAACGGCGGAACCGGGCAAACGGGGTTAAATCCGTGAGAAGCACCCGGCTGCCGGCGGCGCGCTCACAGGACCACTGGACAATCGGAAAACGACATGACGCTGAAAACTTTCGAACAAGGAATAACCGCAATCTGCCTGCTCGCCTTTGCCGCGCTGCTGCTGGCGCAGGAGCCCGCGCTCGAACCGCTGGGCCCGGAATTGGAGGGTTTCCCGTATCCGTATCCCGTGAAATACCTGCCGCTGTCCATGGAAGGCCGGCAGGTGCAGATGGCCTACATGGACGTGCCGCCCGAGAACAACGCGAACGGGAAAACCGCGCTGCTGCTGCACGGACGAAATTTTGGCGGCTACTACTGGGCGAACACGATCCGCTTCCTTGCAGGCGAAGGCTATCGGGTCGTGGTGCCGGACCAGATCGGATTCGGCAAATCGTCCAAGCCCGACATCGGCCTGTCGTTCCACGCCGGCGCCGATCATACCCGGCAGTTGCTCGACCAGCTTGGCGTGGAAAAGGTCGCGCTCATCGCCCATTCGATGGGCAGCATGTTCGGCACCCGCTTCGTGCTCATGCATCCACAGCGCGTGGACCGGCTGGTGCTCGAAGGTCCCATCGGCCTCGAGGACTACCGGCTGAAAGTCCCGTATGCAAGCAAGGATGAACTTGCGCGCGAAGCTGCCGCCGTGACGCGAGATGGCCTCAACCGCTTCTATCGCGGCTATTTCGTGGAATGGAAACCCGAATACCAGGTTTTTGCCGACGTCGCCTGGCGCTGGACGCTGGGTCCGAAGGCGGGGGAACTTGCGCGGGTCGCGGCCCACACCTATCAGATGGCCTATGAACAACCGGTCGTCTATGAACTGCCCCGCATCCAGGCCAGGACGCTGCTCATCGGCGGCGACAAGGATCGTTCCGCGATCGGCCGCAATCGTGTTGCGCCTGAAGTTCGCGACAGCCTGGGCCGGTTCACCGAACTGATTCCCGCCACGGCGAAATCGATGCCGGACGCCAGGGGCGTGGTGCTGGAGGGCGTCGGCCATATCCCGCATCTGGAATCGCCCGGCCGCTTCCAAGACCTGCTGAAGGAATTCCTCTAAGGGAGGACATCACTGCGGAGGCCGCAGTATCCGCCGGACGGCGCAGGCATTAAACTGTGGCCTGCGAATCCAGGGTTCTCCAGAGTCAGCGTGAACAAACCAGCAAACAGTCACGGCGCGGCGCCGCATTCCCACGCCCAGATCACCAATTTCATCCGCAACATCATCGAGGCCGACCTCGAGGGCGGAAAAAACGCTTCCCGCACCTGGGGCGGCAAACCCGGTCCGGCATCGACGCACGCCGGTGCGCCGCCCGACCCGGCGCAAATTCGCACCCGGTTTCCGCCCGAACCGAACGGTTACCTCCATTTCGGCCATGCCAAATCGATCTGCCTGAATTTCGGCACGGCGCTGCTGTACGGCGGCCGTTGCCACATGCGCTTCGACGATACCAACCCGGTGACCGAAGACACCGAGTATGTCGACACCATCCTCGATTCGGTTAGATGGCTGGGCTTCGGCTGGGAACCGAACCTGTACTACGCATCAGATTATTTCGACCTGCTCTACCAGTTCGCGGAAATGTTCATCGAGCATGACCTGGCTTACGTGGACAGCCTCAGCGCCGACGAAATGCGCGCGTATCGCGGCACGCTGACCGAAGCGGGCAAGGCCAGCCCGCATCGCAGCCGATCGATCAAGGAAAACCTGGACCTGTTCCGGCGCATGAAGGCCGGCGAATTCGCCGACGGCGCGCACGTGCTGCGCCTGAAGATCGACATGAACTCGCCGAACATCAACATGCGCGATCCGGTGATCTACCGCATCCGCCACGCGCACCACCACCGCACCGGCGACAAGTGGTGCGTCTATCCGCTTTACGATTACACGCACTGCATTTCGGATGCACTGGAAAACATCACGCACTCGCTGTGCACGCTCGAGTTCGAAGACCACCGTCCCCTTTACGACTGGGTCCTCGAAAAACTGGCGGCGTTCGGGGTGTTCGCGCGGCCTTTGCCCCAGCAATACGAATTCGCCCGCCTTAATCTTTCCTATGTGGTGCTCTCCAAGCGCAAGCTGATCCAGTTGGTCGAGGAGAAACATGTCGATGGTTGGGACGATCCGCGCATGCCGACCCTCGTCGGCGCGCGCCGGCGCGGCTTCACGCCGGAAGGTTTCCGCCTGTTCGCCGATCGCATCGGGGTCTCCAAGTCCGATTCCTGGATCGACATGAGCGTGCTCGAAGACTGCATGCGCGAAGACCTCAACGAGCGCGCGCCGCGGCGCATGGTCGTGCTCGACCCGCTAAGGCTGGTGATCGACAATTATCCGTCGGACCAGGAGGAGACGTGCGAAGCCCCAAACCATCCGCAAAAACCGGAGTGGGGCAAGCGCAGCGTGCCGTTCTCCCGCGAACTGTGGATCGAGCGCGAGGATTACATGGAGGTGCCTTCCAAGGGCTACTTCCGCCTGTTCCCCGGCAATCAGGTGCGCTTGCGTTATGGTTTTGTCCTGAAGTGCATCGGCGCCGACAAGGATGCCAATGGCAATGTCACGGCAGTGCATTGCGAGATGTTCGCGGATTCCAGGTCCGGCACGCCGGGCGCCGACACCTACAAGGTGAAGGGCAACATCCACTGGCTCTCGGCGAAGCATGCCTGCAAGGCGGAGATCCGGCTCTATGACCGCCTGTTCGTCGTGCCGCATCCGGGCGCCGAGCGGGATTTTGTCGCGGACATCAATCCGAATGCCCGTCAGACCATCACGGCGTACTGCGAACCTTCCCTCGAAAGCGTGAAGCCCGAGGAATGCTTCCAGTTCGAGCGCCACGGCTACTTCATCTCCGACATGAAGGACTCGAAGCCCGGCGCGCCCGTATTCAACCGTTCGGTCACGTTACGCGATTCGTGGGGCAAGCCGACCCCATGACCCCGCCCGCCGCGGCCAACGCGGCGCGGCCCTGGCAACCGGGCATCGCGATCCGGCTCTCCGTGGTTTTCCACATTGCCTGCCTGGCCGCCGTGGTCGTGCGGCCGCAATGGTGGGCGTGGGTGCTGGCCGCCTTCGTCGTCAATCATGTGATCCTGGGACTGATCGGCATGTGGCCCAAAAGCCGGATGCTGGGACCGAACATGCTGCGCCTGCCCGAAGCAGCGGCCCGGCGCGGCGAGATCGCCCTGACTTTCGACGATGGCCCCGATCCGGAGATCACCCTTCAGGTGCTCGATCTGCTGGACCGCTACCAGGCCAAGGCCAGTTTCTTCTGTATCGGCAGGAAAGTGACCGCGCATCCGGATGTCGTTAGGGAGATCGTGCGACGGGGGCACAGCGTCGAGAATCACAGCCAGCGCCATTCGGGTTTGTTCGGGTTTTTTGGCCTGCGCGGCCTGCGCGGAGAAATCGCAGCGGCGCAAAACGCCATCGCGGCGGCCACCGGCCGGCCGCCTGCATTCTTCCGATCGCCGATGGGAATCCGCAATCCTTTCCTGGATCCGGTCATCGCCCGGTTGGGTCTGATCTACATCACCTGGACCCGGCGCGGCTTCGATACGGTCAGCAGGAATCCGCAGGCCGTCCTGGACCGGCTCACCCGGGGACTGGCGGCCGGCGATGTACTGTTGCTGCATGACCGTCGCGCCGGCGCGGCGAAGCCACCGGTTCTGGAAGTCCTGCCCGCGCTGTTGCAGAATATCGCTGCGGCGGGCCTCAAATCCGTCTCTCTGCCGATGGCGATGCGTTGATAAAATCCGAAGTCCGTGCCCTGATCAATGCCTCCGCCCGGCCGTATCTGCGGGCGGGCCTCTACCCGTATTTCTTTGCCCGGTGCAAGCTCGGCCTCGATCCCATTTTCATGACCATGCTAAGCAACGCTTCGATTCCGCACCGCGCGCGCATCCTCGACCTGGGCTGCGGCCAGAGCATGCTGGCCTCGCTACTCCTCGCGGCGCGCCGCCAGTACCAGGCCGGCGTGTGGCCGCGGGGCTGGCCGGAACCGCCGGTGCCCTCGCAACTGATGGGTGTCGAAATGAATGCCAACAGAGCCAAGTGGGCGCGGGCAGCGCTCGGCGCGAGCGTATCGGTGCAGACAGCCGATTTGCGCAAGGTGGAGCTTCCCGACGCGGACACCGTCGTCCTTTTCGATGTGCTGCACTATCTGAACAAGGACGAACAGGTCGTGCTGCTGGACAAGATCGTGCACTCGTTGCGCGGTGGAGGCAAACTGCTGTTGCGGGTTGCCGATGCCGAAGCCGGCTGGCGGTTCCGCCTTACCCGGATCGTGGATGCCTCCACCATCCTCATGGGCGAACGCCTGTCGTCGCAGTTTTTCTGCCGGACTATCGCTGACTGGACCCGGCTGCTGGGCGGGTTCGGTTTCCGCATCGACCGCCAGCCCATGAGCGAAGGCACCCCGTTCGCGAACATCCTGCTGACAGCGCGCCTCTGACGGTCCGACAAACCTGGGTTTCGGCGGCCTGCATGTCTTCCTTCCCGTCCTGATAAGAGAGTCCCGATGCGCCTGCCGCAGCGCAAATAGCGGCTGCCGTCCTTTCGCGCTATCGTACCGGCACTTCCCTCCAGCACCAGACGAGTACGCACAATGCCAATGGATCGCCCTCCCCTTTCCCCCTCCGTCAGCGGCCGCGCTGCTTTTCTCAAGCTGCTGTCTTCCGAGGGCATCACCCACATGTTCGGCAATCCAGGCACGACCGAGCTGCCGATCATGGATGCGCTTGCACATCACCCTGAGATCAAATACGTGCTCGCACTCCAGGAAGCGCTCGTGGTCGCGATGGCCGACGGCTATGCGCGGGCCTCTGGACGGCTCGCTGCGGCGAACGTGCATGTCGCACCCGGCCTGGGCAACGCTATGGGTTCGCTGTTCAATGCAAAATTCTATGGCTCGCCGGTGATCCTGACGGCCGGGCAGCAGGAACAGGGCCATGGCCTGATGGAACCCATGCTCTACGACCCGCTGGTGCCGATCGCGCAGCCGCTCGTCAAATGGGCGATCGAGGTCACCCGTGTGCAGGACCTGCCGCGCATCGTGCGCCGCGCCGCGAAAGTGGCGATGACGCCGCCCACCGGCCCGGTTTTCATCAGCCTTCCCGGCGATATTCTCGACGACGAGGCATCACTCGATCTTGGCAAGCCCACGCACGTGGACGCTGCCGTGCGCCCTTCGGACGCCGCACTCGAACGGCTCGCCGACCGCCTGCTGGCGGCGGAACATCCGGTCCTGATCGCGGGCCATGAGATCGCGACCCGCGATGCCTTCAAGGAAGCAGCGGATCTGGCGGAAACCCTGGGCGCGCCGGTTTTCCAGCAGACCGTTCCCTATGCAGCGCACTTCCTCTCCGAACACCCGGCTTTTCTCGGCGCGCTGACGCGCAATCAAACGCAGGTGCGAGCCGCCCTGCAGCCCTACGACCTCGCCGTGTTCCTCGGCGCCGATGTCCTGCGCATGTCGGTCCACAGCGCGGTGGATGCTCTGCCGGACGGCATGCCCGTGGTGCAGATCGCCGAGCGTGACTGGGAGCTCGGCAAGAATTACCCGGCCGAGATTGCCATCAATGCGGACGTGAAGGAAACGTTGCGGGCGTTGATTCCGGTCCTCAAGCGCCGCATGACCGCTACGCGGGCGGCACAGGTCGGGCAACGACTGCAGGAAATCGCGAAGAACAACTGGACGGTGAAGCGGGAGCGCCTCGCGATCGAGGCCATGGCAGCCGCCAGCAAGACGCCGATGGATCCGCGCGTGCTGATGATGCACATCTCCGATGCCATTCCGAAGGATGCGGTTGTCGTCGAAGAAGGCCTGACGTCGACCTTCTCGCTGCAGAGCTTCCTGCGTTTTCGCGACTCGCAAAGCTTCTACGGCCTCGCCAGCGGCGGCATCGGTTTCGCGATGGCCGGCGCGGTCGGCATCAGCCTGGCATTGCCCAGCCGGCCGATCGTTGCCATCGTCGGCGACGGCAGCGCGATGTACAGCATCCAGGCGCTGTGGACCGCGGCGCACCTCAAGCTGCCGATCACCTACGTGATCCCCAACAACCGCAGTTACCGCATCCTCAAGGAACGGCTCGTGTCGATGCGCAAGACCGAGAAGTTCATCGGCATGGACATGCGGGATCCCGAGATCGACTTCGTGGCGCTGGCGCAGTCGCTGGGCGTGCCAGCGCGGCGCATCGCCGAACCGAAGGACATCGGCCTGGCGTTGCAGGAGTGCATTGCCAGCGGCGGCCCGCAACTGCTGGACGTCGGCGTCGCCGACGGCTTCGGATCATGAGTTCGCCATGACTCTTCATCACGTATTGGCTGGCGTGCTTGCGGCATTGGTCCTTCTGTCTTCCGCGCTCTTCGCCGATATGTACAAATGGATCGACGAAAACGGCAAGGTGCATTACTCCGACAGCCCGCCTCCGGGGAAGAAGGCGAAGAAACTCGACCTCAAGATCAATTCCATCGGCGGCCCGCCGGTCGTCTCCAGCCTCGGCAATTCCATTGCGGCGACGAGCACGGCAAAGGTCAGGCTCTACACGACCACCTGGTGCGGCTATTGCAAGAAAGCGAGAGCCTACCTGCAGGCCCGCGGAACGCCCTTCCAGGAAATCAACGTCGAGAGTTCCGCGCAGGGCCAGAGCGAATTCCGCGCCCTCGGCGGACGGGGCGTGCCGGTCATCCTGGTCGGCAATCAGCGGATGGACGGTTACAGCGAAGGTGGGCTCGAGGGCCTTTTAAGGCAGGCGGGACTTTGACTGGGAATCGGTGAACAGTAATCGGTGAACAGTGATCGGTGAACGGTGATTGGCCAGGACAGGTCCTGGCCCTTGAGGACAGTTAACAACTGTTCACCGATTACTGTTCGCTGTTCACTGTTCACCATTCACCGATTACTGATCACTGCCTTTTCGCCTTTTCCACATGGGGATCGGCCAGCGCGGCGCGCGAGCGGATGGTGTTGCGCGCCTCGTTCGCGACGGCTTCCAGGTGCACATGCACGGCATGCACGCCCTGCAGCACCATCATCTTGAAGTACTCGACGCCGGGTCCGCGGCTGGCGAATTTCACCGCGTCGGGATAGTTGGTCAGGTCGTAGATCGGCGGGAAGTGGCTGCGGGCCTCGTAGGTCGTCTTGCGCAGGTCTTCCATTTCCTGTTCGGAACCCGGCACACCGTACTTGAGCCGGTCGGTGAACGTATAGGTCTGCAGCGTCAGTTCGCCGACGAACCACTCGATGACCCGCCGCTGCAGTTCGCCGCCCTCGGTGCGGAAGTGGACTGCGACTTCGTCGGCCTGTTCGCCGTTGAGCGTCGCCGCCACTTCCTCTGACCAGGCCTCCTGGACCCACATGCCGCCGGCCACCCGGCGCTGGATCAATTCGTCGGTGCCTTCGGTCAGCCCGCGTTCCGCGGCCTTCCATTCCAGATGGTCGCGATTCCAGGTCTTTGAATTCAGCCCGGCGGCCCTGCCCTTTTCGTACAGCATGTCGCGGGCCGCGGTCAGGGCGGCCTGCTTGACATAGACGCGGCCGATGTTCACGGAGAGCGATACATCGTGCGACTCGACGAGCCGATTTACGGCATCCCGCTTGAGCGCATCTTCATCCCTTTCGTCCGCCGCATTCACCGCAGACGTTGCCAGCAACGCGGCCAGCGCAAGCGGCCACACAATCCACTTCACACGCATCTCCCGATCAAGAACTGCAGCCAGTACTCTGAATTCACGCCAGCCGGTTCATTCCGGCAAGCGGCGTCATCATGGTTCGTCACCATTGAAGGATAGCGCGGCGGAGACGGTTCGATCTAGTACAAAACCGCCTTGTTTCAGGCGGAAACAAGTCTCCTCACGGGATCGGGTACACGCGACAAAAGCGCTTTGCCTCCGGCGGACAGGGAGTTAGCATAGGTTTGCGGCCCCACTGTCGGCGTAGCGGGTGGGCGCCGGAAAAAAGATAACCATCCGGGGGAGAAAGACATGAAGCTGGGATTCATCGGTGCGGGATTCATCGCCCGCTTCCAGGCTGTGGCGATCCATCAGGTGCGCGGACTGGAAGTGGCCGGCATACTCAGGCGCCGCGGCGCGGAGGCGCTGGCGGATTTCTGCCGCTCGCACCAGTTGGGCGAAGCCAAGATCTACGGCAGCATTGCCGAACTCGCGCAGCACGTCGACGTCCTCGCCCTCTACGTTCCCAACTATTGCCGGCTCGAAGTGATGGAGGAAGTTGCGGCCGCAGTAAAGGCCGGCGCCCGCGTAAAGGGCGTGATTGTCGACAAACCCCTGGCCCGCAACATGAAGGAAGCCCGGCGGATGGTCGAGCTGGCACACGAGGCAAAACTGCTCACCGCATATTTCGAGAACCAGATTTTTATGAAGGCGATCCGCACGCAGCGCGAGCAGCTGGGTCCCGTGGCTGAGTCGATGGGACCGCTGACGCTGACGCGATCCGCCGAAGAACACGGCGGCCCGCACGAACCCTGGTTCTGGGACCCCACGCGCCAGGGCGGTGGGGTGCTGCTCGACATGGGCTGCCACAGCATCGCCGTCGGGCGTTATGTGCTGACACCGCCCGACAAGGACCTGCTGTTCCTTAAGCCAGTCTCGGTCAGCGCCGACCTCGGCCTGCTCAAGTGGGGCCAGAAAAAGTGGCGCGAGAAACTGCTCCGGGAACGCGGCGTCGATTACTTGAAAACGCCGGCGGAGGATTTCGCCACCGGGATGGTCACCTACCGCAATCCTGAAACCGGCCAGACCGTGAAGTCGCAGTTCACCGATTCGTGGATGTTCGAGAAACAGGGCCTGCGCCTGTTCATGGACGGGATGGGCCCGGGCTATGCATTCGAGATCAACACCCTGGTTTCGCCGCTGACGGTCTTCATCGGCGACGTGGCGGCCGAGGCCATCGCCGACCAGGAAAGCGCCCTTGAGAAAGCCACCGCGAGCCGCGGTCTGCTCGCGGTCCAGTACAACGAGGCGGACTTGTACGGCTACACGGACGAGAACCGCGACATGGCCGAAAGTTTCGGCGCCGGACGCGATGCGATGCTGTCCTGGGAGTACGGACTGGAAATCCAGCGTCTCGTGATGGCAAGCTATCTTTCGGCCGAACGCGGCAGGACGATTGATCTGACCGAGAGTTCCGCGATCGCGGAACTCGACAACTATGTTCCGCTGATCCAGCAGGGCAAAGGCGCGGCGCAACTCCTTGGTTGATCGAGTCCCTGGCTGATCGAGTCCCTGGCTTTCGAGACCTTGGACGAGGACTCGGCGAACAACCTCAAGACGCCGCTGTCCTTTGTGGATCAACTCTTCTTCCTGCGCGAACATTTCGGCTGGGAGCGCCGATGACTGCTGAAGCAGGCCCGGCGCTGACTGGCCGAGCCCTCAGCAATGAGGGCATTGGGGTATAGTGAACCCGGCAGGAGGGAGGACCTGTGTCCCCTTCCGCGTTCCCTGTTCCCGCGAGGAATTCGAATGAGAACCTTGGTGCCCGCCGTACTGGGTTTGCTGGTGCTCGCAGCCGCTGGCACTGATACGGCGGCGGCTTGGTATAGGAGCGGGTTTACCGGGGAAGAGATCCTCGATCATTGCAAGGAATCCCTGAATACCAACCCGGTCAAGGATTTCAACCGTGGCATTTGCGTGGGCTTCATCGACGGCTTTACCGCCGGACACTACGTCGCTGAAACCTATCATGCCTTCCATCACCGGGACGAGAAGCTGGAAGATATATACGGCCACCTGTGCATACCCGACACCACCAGCCGGGGTCAGATAGCCCGCGGCTTCGTCCAGTACCTGCAGTCCCACCCGGACAAACTGAGACTGCCCGCCGCCCTCCTCATTGAGGACGCGTTGCGCGAAGACTTTCCCTGTCCCAAGTAAACTGGTCACGCCAGCAGGAGAAAAAACAACGGGCGCATCTCCTGCCTCGGCATGCGCCGGAAAGCGACCCTGGCTGCCGTCCCTACGCTACATTTCGCCGAATTTGCCGCGCAGGGTGTTCTTGCAAGCAAGTCTTTCCGCAGGCTAGCCGATGGTCTCGCATCGCCGCAATTCGGTCGCGTAGTACTGCTCCTGTTGCGAAAGGTACGCAGGCCTGGTTTTGACGGTATTGCCCGGTGCCGTGGAACCGGGCGTGCTGGTATCGGGCGAAGAGTGCCTCGGTACCAGCAAAAACGGTGCAGGCTGTACCAGCCGGGTGTCCCGCCCCTTCAGGTTCGATTGCCCGGCAAACACCGCTACGTTTATCAACATCACCGCTAAGCCCGCTGTCAGCTTTCATGAAGCCTCCAGATTCGGTCCGGGGTTCTGAAAAACCATGACTGCAGTCGCCGGTAGCAACGCGACCGCTACTGCAACTTTACATCTGTCCGTGCTTGTTCCTGGCTGCGTCAAAACATTTTTGCTTTTCGTCATCCTTGGCGACGCGTTCGCACTTCTTCACCGCGGCGATATACTCCAGCTCGCGCTGTTCCACCGTAGCCGGCGCTTGTTGTGTCTGCGGCTGCTGGCTTTGCTGAGTCGTGTTCGTGTCGTCCGCCGCCGCGGCGATGCCACCGATCGAGAATGCCAGCGCAAAAGCGCCGACCATGGTTAGAAGCTTGCTCATATGAACCTCCATTTACCGTGTTTTATGAAACGAATTTTCGACGACGCGTCAGCGAACCCGGAAGGGCACGACAACGCCGCAATCACGCAGCGTGGTGCCTGCGTACAGGTTAGTACGACGGGCTCAGGGGGAGTTCATTGAATTTTTGTCGCCAGTCGGCGACGGGAGGCGTGCGTTGCGCGGAGTGGCTAGTTATTGGATGCCCCCTCCAACTCGGTGAGTTCCGTTGCTGATGATTTTTCTGCTCTTCACCAGGCACCAGACACTAGCCACCAACCACCGGGATCATCACCAGCCACTAACCACTGCTTTTTTCAGCTGCGCACCAGCACCGGCTGGCGCCGCAGGATTTCGAACGCGCGCTCCAGCTGGCAATCATCGGTGCGTGCCGCGGCCGGAACCGAATCGCTTTTCGCTTCCTGCGCTACGGCGGCCGGCGTGCAGGCATGGTTGTTCAGGGCCTGCGCATCATTCAACGGCGCAGGAATGGCTCCCACAGCCAACGAATCCACCGGAATATCCGGAGCGACGCCGCTGCCCTGGATGCGGCGGCCATCCGGAGTGTAGTAGTAGGCCGTGGTCAGTTTCATCGCTGCGCCGTCGGTGAGTGGCAGCACAACCTGCACTGTGCCCTTGCCGAATGTCCGTACGCCGACGATGGTCGCGCGCTTGTAGCTTTGCAGGGCCCCGGCGACGATCTCGGAGGCCGACGCAGAACCGCCATTCACCAGCACGACCAGGGCGACGGTCTTGAGCGCCGAGCCGAGTATCTTGGAATAATCCTCGCCGTTCGGTCCGCGGACATCCTTCGCCATGAGGCGCATGCGCGACTCCTGTGACGCACTTTCGGTATAGACCACCAGCGCATCCTTCGCCAGGAACAGGGAGGACACGGCAACCGCCGCGCCCAGCACGCCGCCGGGATTGTCCCGCAGGTCGAGCACCACCCCATTGAGCAGGCCGGTTTTTTCATAGGCGTGCGCAAGCGCAGCCAGCAAGCGCTCGGCGGTGTTCTTGTTGAAATGCGTGATCTGCAGATAGACGTAGGCCGGATCGATGGCCGCGGAGCGTACGCTGCGCGCCTGAATCACCGCGCGTTTCAGCGTCACCACCCGCGGCTGTGTTTCGCCGCTGCGCAGGATGGTAAGTGCCACGCTCGTGTCCGGCTCCCCGCGCGCCTGCTGCACCGCCTGATCCAGTGTCAGGCCCGCGACGCTGGTGTCGCCGAATCTGGTTATCAGGTCGCCGGGCTGCAAACCGGCGCGCCACGCCGGCGAATCCTCGAACGCCGAGATCACTTTCACGGCGTTCGGTTCCATGCTGACTTCCATGCCCAGGCCGCCGAAGGCACCGGCAGCGTCCTGGCGCACGCCTTCGTAGTCGGCGGAGTCGAGGTAATAGGAGAAGGGATCGAGGCCGCCGATCATGCCCTTGATGGCATTGGCGACCAGTTTCTTTTCGTCGAGGGTGTCCGCGTAACGCGCCTTGATCTGGGCGTAGGCGGCCGCGAACGCGCGCACGGCGTCACTTTGTGCCGCTTCGTCCGCGCTTGCCGCCGCGGCAGGCTGCACCAGGAATGCGAAAGCCATGCCGCACAGAACGCCCTGCGCGAGGCGCAGGACATCCATGCGCTTTCCAGCCGACCTGTCAGTGGTGTTCAATTCAACCCCCCCGTTGAAATGATCTTGATAAATCCTACAACGCAAGATGCATTGCACTTGAATTCATTGTTTTACTTCACCCGCGGCCGCCACCCGCCGCACCGTGCCACCGCTGCCTGGCCCGCGAGGCATGTCAAACTTACCGGCATTGCGGACATCAAGGGCGCCGTACTCGTTTTGAAAATTTTGCATGGCCGCGCAACGCGCGGCGCTGCACTAACTTCCTGCACGCCTTAACGCAAAGAATGGTCCATGCGCTAAGTTATCAACCGCGAAACCCCCACCAGGCGATCGCCGCTCCAAGGGCAAGCCATGCCGCGAGCCCGAAGGGCTTCGAAAGGACGAGATCGACATCGGCGTGCGAGGGCAGGCACGAGTAAACGAGGTTTGCGGCGATGTAACCCCAGAGCAGTTCGGGCCACGACCACGGCGGAATCTGGGCGGCGCGGTACCAGACCAGCCATAGCGCAAACGGCAGCGCCAGGAGTGGCGCAAAGCCGACGAACAGCGCGTTGTACCAGCGGATATTGGCGAACATGACATAGCCCAGCGTCGTCGACCCGTCGCGATGGAACTTCGGCAGCAGCGAGGCCTTGACCGGCTTGGCCAGGGTCAGGGTTCCGATGAGGAAGTGCAGCAGCTCGTGCCCCATGGTGCCCGGCATCGACAGCAGGCTGAAGAAACGCGGCATCCGGCGCGTCCAGTGCAATGCCACCGCGATTGCGGTGACGGCAACGAGATAGATCCAGAAAACCAGGTCGGGCGGGGGTAAGCTCATTCGGCCTCGTGTTGCGCACGCATTCTACCGGCTTGAAACGGCTGACTTGAGGCACCATTTGTAATGTGAAGGCCGGGGACCCGGCGGGAGAGCGCAGTGGCAACGCAAACAGTACGGATGCCGGCAGTGTTCTTCGGACACGGCAGTCCGATGAATACGCTGGAGCAGAACCGCTATACGGAAGCCTGGGCCGGCATCGGCAAATCGCTGCCCCGGCCCAAGGCCGTACTGGCAATTTCGGCGCACTGGCTGACAAGCGGCACGGCGGTAACCGCAATGGACACGCCACGGACAATCCACGATTTCGGCGGGTTTCCGCGCGAACTGTTCGAGTTTCCCTATCCCGCCGCGGGTGACCCTGCCCTCGCAGAGAGGGTGCGCGGCCTGCTGGCGCCGGTCGACGTCAAACTCGACCAGAGCTGGGGACTGGACCACGGCACCTGGTCGGTTTTGGCCCACGTCTTCCCCGACGCCGGCGTGCCGGTGGTGCAACTGAGCATGGATGGCGGCCAGCCGCCGCAATTTCACTACGATCTCGCGAAGCGCCTGGCACCGCTGCGCGACGAAGGCGTGCTGATCATCGGCAGCGGCAATGTGGTTCACAACCTAGGCATCATGGACTGGCGCGGCGCCAACAAGGCCTACGACTGGGCCACCCGCTTCAACCAGTTCGTTCGTGGCCATCTGGAAAAGCGCGAGCACGCGCCGCTGATCGATTACCAGAAGATGGGCAAGGACGCGCAGCTCGCCGTGCCCACGTCGGAGCACTACCTGCCGTTGCTTTACATCCTCGGCCTGCAGGACGACAAGTCCGTGGTCACGATTCCCGTGGACGGCGTGGCACATGGTTCGATCAGCATGCTCACTGCCGTCGTCAGCTAAGGCATCCAGACCTTTTCACCGCAAAGGCGCAAAGGACGCAAAGGAAAACGAAGTACTCGCAATAAAATCGGAACTATCGCGGGACGTGCGCACAAGGTTGCATCCTGGCTGTCCGCACATTTCCGAATTGATCTTTGCATTCCTTCGCGTCCTTTGCGCCTTTGCGGTGAAATTGCCTTGGCCTGATAGCAGTAGCCCGTCAATCAGCGCGATAGCGCTTGATGACCTCGGGATCCGGATCCATGCCGAGTCCAGGTCCCTGCGGGACGGTGATGGCGCCGTTCGCCGGCACGCCGGCGCTGCCGTAGAGCTTCGCTTCCAGGTCGAAGTAGCGCCACTCGACCAGCGATCCCTGCCCGACCGCCGCATTGACGTGCACGCCCGCGAGGAATCCGGGGCCGTCGTAGAAGCTGTGGGGCATGACCGTGGCGTTCTGCGCGGCGGCCAGGGCGAATACCTTGCGCAGCTCGGTGATGCCGCCCATCTTGATCGGGCTCGGCTGCAGAAAATCCACCGCTCCCGCTTCCAGCAACTGCTGGTATTGCACGAGCGTCGCCGCATTCTCGCCGGCTGCCACCGGGATGCCGCCCTCCGCACGCACCTGCGCCAGGCCCGCGACGTTCTCTGGCGGCCAGACCGGTTCCTCCAGCCAGCGCAGGTTCACGGGCCGCAGCCTGTCCGCCATGTCGAGCGCCTCGCGCACCGACCACGGGCAGTTCACGTCCAGCATCAGGCCGATGTCCTCGCCCCCGGCATCCCGCGCGGCCTGCGTCGGCGCGACCTCTATTTCGTGCAGCTTGACGTGCCGGAACCCCTGGCCGACGGCGCGCTCGACGTTCTTCGCCACGGTCTTCGGGTCGGTGTAGCGGATCAGGCTGGCGTAGCAATCCAGTTTCGGTGCACGGCAGCCGCCCAGCAGCCGATGCACCGGCTGCCCCGCCGCTTTGCCGGCGATGTCCCAGAGCGCGATGTCGATGCCCGACAAACCGTAGATGACCGGCCCGCCGCGACCGAAGATGTGCAGCTTCTGCTGCAATTCCAGGGACAGGGCCTCGATTGCGCAAGCGTCGCGGCCGATGCACATCGGCGCCAGGATCTGGTCGATGGCCGCCTTGGTCGCCGGGATCACGTTGTAGCCGAAGGCCTCGCCCCAACCCGTCACGCCGTCGTCGGTCATCACCTTCACCAGCAGCGCATCGGCGGTCTGCCAGGCCTTGCCGCCCCAGACTTCGGTGTCGGTCGAACCGCCGCAGGTGTAGGGGATGCGCAGGACGATGGTTTCAATGGAAGCGATTTTCATTTTTCCAGGTTCCGGCTGAAGTTATTTCGGGAAACCGGATAATAGTGGACCGCGCACGATGGCGCAGGAGCCCGAACCGATTCCGGATGATCCAACCATGAACGAGACCTTCGTCCACGAACAGCTGATCCGTTTTTCCCATTGCGACCCGGCCGGCATCGTCTATTTCCCGCGCTTTTTCGACCTGGCCCACGCGACCATGGAAGACTGGCTCGCGCAGGGTCTCGGCCAGGGGCTGCCGGTGCTGATCCGCGAACGGCGCATCGGCACCCCCACCGTGTCGATCCAGTGCGATTTCGCGAAGACGCTGCGTATCGGCGACACGCTGCGCTTCGAACTGCGGGTGGTGAAGCTGGGCAACGCGTCGGTGCAACTCGCCTACAGCGGCAAAAAGGAAGCCGGGGGCGAGGAGCACCTTGGCATCCGCCAGACCATCGTTTTCATGGACCTGGAGGCCGGCCACGCGATGCCCATCCCCGACGACCTGCGCCCGAGAATCGAGCGGTTCCTGGCTGCCTGAAGCCCGTTCCCGTGCAGCGGCGTGTCACGAATTGAAACAATCGGGCGGGCCGCCGCTACCCGGTCCTTTTTCCTTTGCTTTCGTGCAGTTCCCCGTGGCAGCAGGATCACGCTGCAGCGCGGTTTGCGCCAGGCAAGGGCACAGCGTTCCGTTCGCCAGAATTTGTATTGCACTGCAACATTCTTTTCCTGTTCCCGGTCCGTGCCGGGAAAATAAGGAACACTTTGCGGTGCTATACACCCGCGCTGTCATAGGAGTAGAGTTTGGTCGCGGCTCGGCATTGGCAATTCCATTACTTGTGCTGACAGCGCGTTGATAAAAAATATATTTCAAGCTCGTAAGGAGGATTCATAAAATGAAGCTCAAGGTAAATCAGCAGGACAAGAACTACGAGGGAGACTCGCAGATGCCGTTGATGTGGTACCTGCGCGATGAGCTCGGGCTCACGGGGACCAAGTTCGGCTGCGGTTCGGGCCTGTGCGGCGCCTGTACGGTACACATCGACGGCAAGGCTGTGCGGTCCTGCGTGGCGGTCATGAAAGACGTGTCCGGCCAAGCAGTAACCACCATCGAGGGCTTGTCTCCCGATGGCAACCACCCCGTGCAGAAAGCCTGGCGCGCGGCCAACGTACCCCAGTGCGGCTACTGCCAGTGCGGCCAGATCATGAACGCCGCCGGCCTGCTCGCGGAGAACAAGAACCCTTCGGACGATGAGATCCTCGCAGCAATGCAGGGAAACATCTGCCGTTGCGGCTGTTATCAACGCATATTCGGCGCGATCAAGTCCGCCGCACAGGAGGCCTGAGATGAAGACCCAGAACAGTCAGGCCCTCATCAAGAACGTCAGCCGCCGCAACATGCTCAAGGGCATGGTCGGCACCGGCGGTCTGGTGCTTGCGGCCCAGTTCGTTCCTTCCAGCCTGATGGCTGCCGAGTACAAGACCGGCGCCGGCGGCATGCCGGGTGGTGTGGTTTGGGATCCGCACGTGTTCGTTTCCCTCGGTTCGGACGGCATCGTGACCATCGTCACGCACCGCTCGGAAATGGGAACGGGCTCGCGCACCAGCCTGCCCATGGTGGTCGCCGATGAAATGGAAGCGGATTGGTCGAAGGTCAGGATCATCCAGGCCGAAGGCAACGAGCAGAAATACGGCAATCAAGACACCGACGGCTCGCGCAGCATCCGACACTTCATCCAGCCCATGCGCACCTGTGGCGCCGCCACGAGGTACATGCTGGAACATGCGGCAGCAATCGCCTGGGGCGTTTCCAGCACCGAATGCCGTGCGCAGAACCACCAGGTCATCCATACGCCCACGGGCCGGAAACTGGGCTACGGTGAACTGGCGGCTGTCGCTGCCAAGCTGAAGACCCCCAACGTCCGCGACGTGGAACTCAAGGATCCGGCCGATTTCCGCTACATCGGCAAGGGCGAAGTCCAGATCACCGACCTGCACGACATCACCACAGGCAAGGCGAATTACGGCCAGGACATCCGCATCCCGGGGATGAAGTACGCCGTGGTCGCGCGTCCTCCCGTCGTCCTCGGCACCGTCAAGACTTACGACGAAGCCGCTGCGATGAAGGTGCCTGGCGTCATCAAGGTCGTGAAGATCAAGTCGACCCCGATGCCGGCCAAGTTCGCGCCGCTGGGTGGTGTGGCGGTTGTGGCCAACAGCACCTGGGCTGCGTTGAAGGGCCGCGAAGCGCTGAAAGTCACCTGGAACGACGGACCGAATGCCGACTACGATTCGGATGCCTACAAGGCGAAAATGCAGGCGACCGCGCGCAAGCCGGGCAAGGTCGAACGCAACGAGGGCGATGTCGACAAGGCTCTCGCAGGCGCCGCCAAGGTGATCGAGCGCGAGTACTACATTCCGCACGGCGCGCATTCGCCGATGGAACCGCCGGCCGCCACCGTCCAGATCAAGGGCGGCAAGGCCGAAGTCTGGGCCTGCGTGCAAAGCCCGGGCGGAACGCGCGGCGACGTCGCCAATACACTGGGCATGAAGGAAGAAGATGTAACCGTGCACGTCACCCTGCTGGGCGGCGGTTTCGGCCGCAAGTCGAAGTGCGATTTCGTGCTGGAAGCGGCCATCCTGTCCAAGGAAATGGGCGGTACCCCGGTGAAGGTGGTGTGGACCCGTGAAGACGACATCCACCACTCCTTCTACCACAGCGTTTCCTACCAGCATGTCACCGCCGGCCTGGACAAGGACGGCAAGGTCGTTGCCTGGCGCCATCGCAGCGTTTCCCCGTCCCTGATGTCCAACTTCATGCCGGATCCGAAGCGTGAAAGCTCCCTGGAGCTCGGCCTCGGCCTGATCGACACGCCGTTCAACGTGCCGAACCTGCGCCTGGAAACCGGCGAAGCGGTCGCCAAGACCCGCATCGGCTGGTTCCGTTCGGTGAACAACATTCCGCACGCGTTTGCCATGCAGTCCATGGTCGCGGAACTGGCTGCCGAACTGGGCAAGGACCCGAAGGACTTCCTGCTCGAATTGATCGGGCCTGCGCGCATCGTCGATCCGCGCAAGACCGTGACCAGCGAGCTGTGGAACTACGGCGACCCCTGGGATACGTACCCGGTCGACACGGCACGCACCCGCCGCGTCGTCGAGCTGGCGGCCAAGGAAGCCGGCTGGGGACGTCAACTGCCCAAGGGCCATGGCCTCGGCATCGCCGTCCAGCGCAGCTTCCTGAGCTACGTGGCGACGGTGGTTGAAGTGGCGGTGGATGCGGACGGCAACGTGACGGTACCGCGCGTGGATACGGCGATCGACTGCGGCTTCGTGGTCAATCCCGAGCGTGTGCGTTCCCAGATCGAAGGCGCAGCAGTCATGGGCCTGAGCCTGGCGCAAATGTCGCACATCACCTTCAAGAAGGGCCGCGTGGTGCAGAACAACTTCCATGACTACCCGGTGCTGCGCATCGGCCAGGGCGCCATGGATGTCCGCACGCACATCGTGCCTGCAACCATCAACGATCCGTCCAGCGGTGTCGGCGAGCCCGGCGTTCCGCCGTTCGCACCGGCTTACATCAACGCAGTCTTCGCGGCGACCGGGAAGCGCATCCGCAACCTGCCGCTGGGCGACCAGTTGAAAAAGGCCTGACCGGAATCGGCCCCCCGGAACAGCGGGGGCGCAGCAACAGTACAGTAGTGAGGTTGAAACGCCCGTTCGGAAACGAACGGGCGTTTTTTTATCCGCAATCCGGCGGCGCCGATGCGCCGCGCAATTGACAGTCCCGCGTACGCGCCTTAAGTTGCGGCATCGGTCGAAAAACAAGAACCCGGAGGAACTCCATGGCTTCCAGAACTTCTGCGCTCCCGATGGGCACTCGCCTGTTTGCGTTCGCGCTCGTCGCGGCGCTCTGCTCCGCCGGAACCCTCCTGCCGACAGCGGCAGCACAAGGCCTGCCGGCGGCGCCCGCAGCATCGGTCGGCATGTCCGCGCAGAAGCTCGATCGCATCAGTGCGGCTTTCAAAAAGGAAATCGGCCAGGGCAAGTTCCCGGGCGCGGTCGTGCTGGTCGCGCGCAAGGGCAAGCTGGTTTACGCGGATGCGGTCGGATTACAGGACAAGGCGGCCGGCAAGCCGATGGCGAAGGACAGCCTGTTCCGCATTTATTCGATGAGCAAACCGCTGGTATCCGTCGCGGCGATGATGCTGGTCGAGGAAGGCCGCATCCAGCTCACTGATCCGGTATCGAAATACCTGCCGCCTTTCAAGACCATGACCGTGAGCACGGCGAAAACCGATGCCGAGTTCTCGAGAATCACCTACACGCAGGTTCCGGTAGAGCGGGAGATGACCGTGCAGGACCTGCTACGCCATACCGCGGGTCTGGCCTATGGCGAAATCACCCAGAACACTCCGGTCAAGGAAGCGCTGGGAAAGGCCGGGATCTACAAGACGGCCATCGATTACGACGCGCGCGATCTCGCGCCGACGGAACAGGTGGAGCGGCTGTCGAAGGTGCCGCTGGCCCATCAGCCCGGCACGGTCTGGGAATACAGCCTAGCCAGCGACGTGCTGGGCCGCGTCGTGGAGGCTGCATCTGGCGAACGTCTCGGAGAGTTCCTCGACAAGCGTTTGTTCAGGCCGCTGGAAATGACCGACACCGCCTTCTGGCTGCCGAGAGACAAGCTGGGACGCCTGGCGGAACCGCTGGCGACGGACCCTGCCTCCGGCAAACCGATCGTGCTCATCGACGTTACCGCACAACCGGCGGCCGACTCGGGAGGAGCGGGCGGCGTATCGAGCGCCGCCGACTACCTGCGCTTCTCGCAAATGCTGCTCAACGGCGGTCAGCTCGACGGCGTGCGAATCCTGAGCCGGAGCAGCATCGCGCTGATGACATCGGATCATCTGGGTACGCGCATCGCCGCCCCGGTTACGCCGGGCGAACTGCTTCTTGGCGTGCCCGGCTACACCTTTGGTCTCGGCTTCGCCGTGCGCCAGGGCGCCGGTGTCGCAGGCGTCCCCGGCTCGGCCGGCGAATTCATGTGGGCCGGTTACGCCGGAACTTACTTCTGGGTGGATCCGAAAGAGGAACTCACCGGCGTGATGATGATGCAGGCGCCGAGCCCGGTCCGTCCCTACTTCCGGCGGCTGTTCAAACAGCTTGTGTATGGGGCGATTGAAGATTGAGTGGCTGGTGGCTGGTGGCTGGTGGCTGGTGGCTGGTGGCTGGTGGCTGGAGCAAAGTCGAAGTCCTGTGAACATGCAAACTGAAAACAAATCCATGCGCTGGCCGTTCGACGTCAGGGCGCTAACGCCGAACCTCGGCGCGGAGATCATTGGCGTGAATCCCGTCGACGGTGTGGACTTGCGAACGTTCGGGTCGATCTACGAAGCGTTCCTTCAGCACCAGGTGCTGCTGTTCCGGACGGGAGAGCTGCCGCCGGAACGGCAAGTCGAATTTGCGCGCCAATTCGGCAAGGTCCAGGTCCACGTGATGAACCAGTATCACGCCGACGGTTTTCCCGAGCTTTATCGCCTAACCAATCTCGACGAGAACGGCAATCCCAACGGCCGCCATCCCGACAAGGGCACGCTGGCCTGGCATACCGACGGTTCGTGGGAACGCATCACCGGACAGGCCACCATCATTTTTGCGGAAGTCGCCGCCGGCGAAGGCGGTGAAACGCATTTCTGCGACATGTACGGCGCCTTTGAGCGCCTGAGCCCCGACTGGAAACGCACGATCGCGGACCTGCGCGCCGTGCATAACCTGGATTTTTCGCGCACCCGCCGGCACGGCGAAGTGCCGATGACCGAAGCCCAACGCAATGCGGTTCCGCCAGTCGACCATCCCATCGTGCGCACCCACCCCGACACGGGCCGTAAATGCCTGTTCCTCGGCGACCATGCCGAATACGTGCTGGGCATGGACTACGACGAAGGCCGCGCCATGATCGAGGAACTCAATGCGCTCGCCATCCATGATGACCTGATGTACCGGCACCGCTGGACCCCCGGCGAAATGATGGTCTGGGACAACCGCTGCGTGCAGCACCGTGCGACGGAATACGATCCGGCCACGCAAAGGCGGGTGATAAGACGATGCACGGTGCTCGGGGAAACGCCCCAGTAGGGCGATTGGTGGCTAGTGGCTAGTGGCTAGTGGCTAGTGGCTAGTGGCTAGTGGCTAGTGGCT
>CAYODB010000020.1:19730-29145 GCA_964402495.1 uncultured Bordetella sp. | reverse complement strand
GTATCGTTCCGCTTACTCCGATCATTTCAGCCAGCTAAGTCCGACAGGCTGCTAGGGCGCGCACTCATTCGCGCTGGCGTGGTCGAGCACGCCCGGATTTGGCTTGCGGCATTGCTATTTCCGCCACATGCGCTGCCCACCGATCCAGCCACTTGCGCATCTCGTCGGCGTAGGCATAGACGTTATAGACGCCGGCCACACCGGGCAAGCGGTGGCCCAATATGGATTCTCCAATCTCAAACGGGCAACCGAGGCGCGCCAGGCCGGTGCGGGTCGTCCGGCGCAAATCGTGCGATGTCCAGTGGTCAATCGGGCAGGCGTTATCGGCCTGTCGAGACGCGAATAACGCGACACTCAGCGCCTTCTGCATTACCGGGCGACCACGCACCGGAAAGACGTACTCCTCGCCAAGGCGGTTGCGCAGGATCTTTACGGCGGGTACGGACAACGGCGTCACGCTGACGTCGCCAGTTTTGCCTTGGGTGTGCGTCCATGTTTTCGCATCAATATCAACGTCGCTAGACCGCATGCTGCAGACTTCGCCGCTGCGCGCGCCGGTGTAGAGCGTGAGCCGCAGAACATCGACAATCGTGCGGGACACCGCGCCCGAACCCAGCCAACGCAACAATTGGCTGATCTCGGCATCGCTGAGCGCCCGGTTGCGTTTGCCCTGCGGAATGGTGGGTATGCCCGCCGTCGGGTCGAACGCATCCAGATCCAGCCGGTTCATGCTCCGGGCGTGCCGGATCACGCCACGCAGAGCGGAAATGCCCATGGCCGCCACCCGCGGCGCCCTCTTGCGGATGGGCACGACCGCCGCCATGATTTGAGAGGGCTTCAGCTCGGCCAGGAGCACATGGCCGATTTCGGGCAGGATTTCCCGTTCAAGGATGCGCCATTGCTCGTCGCCCCGAGCCAGCTTGGACAGGTGCTCCTTCTGGTAGCTTTCCGCGGCACGCGTGAGCGTGTAGCCCTTGCCGCGCATCGCCAGCACCGTCGCAGCCTCGCGCCGGCGGCGCACCTCGTCGCGCGGGTCGCCGTGCTTGTCCCGCGTTGCGCGGTGACTTCGCCACTCGGAGCGGGCGTCGGCAAGGGATAATGCGGGGAATGACCCGATCAGCAGTTGGGCCATCTTCCCAGCAGGGTCACGAAAACGGTAGATCCACACCTTGGCGCCTGACGGGCGCGCCATGATCCGCAGGCCGGGATGGGTCGGGTCGCCGAGGGAACCGCGTTTCAGCCGCTCGCATTCCAGATTCGTGAGGGTTGAAACGTTTCGCAGGACGTTTCGCATATTTTCCGGATTTCAGGGTACATCGTCGGATGTCAATAAACGCTAATGTACTATGAAATAAGAGGGAAAACAGGCTTATTTTGATGACTGACATTGCTCAACATACACCGATGATGCAGCAATACCTCCGCATCAAGGCGCAACATCCGGACAAGCTGCTGTTCTACCGGATGGGCGATTTTTACGAGCTGTTCTTCGAGGATGCGGAGCGTGCCGCCAAGCTGATGGACATCACGCTCACGCAACGGGGGGCTTCAGCCGGCTCGCCGATCAAGATGGCCGGGGTTCCCTACCATTCGGTCGAGCAATACCTTGCCAAGCTGGTCAAGCTCGGCGAATCGGTCGCGATTTGCGAGCAAATCGGCGACCCCAGCACCGCCAAGGGACCTGTCGAACGCCAGGTCATGCGGATTGTTACGCCTGGAACGCTGACCGATGCCGCACTGCTCGACGAGAAGCGGGACAACGTGCTCCTCGCGGTGCTGTTGCACGAAAAAACCCTGGGCATCGCCTGGCTGTCGCTGGCGAGCGGCCGCTTCGTGGTGGAAGAAACGGACGCCGCCAATCTCGCCTCGGAACTGCAGCGCCTGCAGCCGTCGGAGATCCTGTGCACCGACGAGTTCCAGGATGAGATCCTGAAAGACATCGGCATCCCGGTCCGCCGCCTCGCAACCTGGCAGTTCGACCGCGACGCCGCAGTGCGAGCCCTGGTCCGGCATTTCGAAACCCGCGACCTTGCGGGGTTTGATGCTGATAGCCTGGGCCCGGCGCTGGGCGCCGCCGGCGCCCTGTTCGAGTACGCGCGCGCCACCCAGGGCACTTCCATCGCACATGTTCGCGCGCTGGTCGTCGAACGCGATTCGCAATACATCCGCATGGACGCGGCAACGCGCCGCAACCTGGAAATTTCTGAGACCCTGCGCGGCGAACCGGCGCCGACCCTGCTGTCGCTGCTTGATACCTGCGCGACGGCGATGGGCTCACGCTGGCTGCGCCACGCCCTGCACCATCCGCTGCGCGACCGGGATGCGATCCGCTCGCGCCTGGACGCCGTCGCAACCCTGCTCGGCAAAGGCGTCCAGAGCCCCTGCTCCCGCCTTCGGCAGGAGCTTGGAAAAATCGCCGACATCGAACGCATCACTGCGCGCGTTGCGCTGAGGACGGCGCGCCCGCGCGACCTTTCGGCGTTGCGCGATACGCTGGCGGCGTTGCCCGCCCTGGGCACGTTGCTGGCACCGCTTGCGAGTCCGCGGCTCGAAGCCCTGTGCGCCGATCTCTCACCGGTGCCGGAAGTCGCCGACCTGCTCGTACGCGCCATCCTGCCGGAGCCCTCGACCATGCTGCGCGAAGGCGGGGTGATCAATGACGGCCATGATGCCGAACTGGACGAACTGCGGGGCATCCAGAACAACTGCGGTGAATACCTGATCGCACTGGAAACCCGCGAACGCGAACGCACCGGCATTGCCAATCTGAAAGTCGAATACAACCGGGTGCACGGCTTTTATATCGAGGTCACCAACTCGAACTCGGCAAAAGTACCGGACGACTACCGGCGTCGGCAGACGCTGAAGAACGCCGAACGCTACATCACGCCGGAGCTCAAAACGTTCGAAGACAAGGCATTGTCGGCCCAGGATCGCGCGCTGGCCCGAGAGAAATATCTTTACGAGAAGCTGCTGGACGAGCTTGCCCCCGCCCTGCCCCGTTTGCAGCAACTGGCGGCAGCGCTGGCCGAACTGGACGGGTTCGCCACGCTGGCCGAACGGGCGACGACGCTGGACTACGCCGCACCGGAGTTCACCGATGAAGAAACAATCGACATTGAAGGCGGCCGGCATCCAGTGGTGGAGAAGCAGATTGATGCCTTCATCGCCAATGGCGTCCGCCTGGACCCGGACCGCCGGCTGTTGCTGATCACGGGGCCGAACATGGGCGGCAAGTCCACGTACATGAGGCAGGCCGCGCTGATCGTCCTTCTTGCCCACGTCGGTTCTTTCGTTCCCGCGAAGCGCGCACTGATCGGCCCCGTGGACCGGATTTTCACCCGCATCGGCGCGTCCGACGATCTCGCCGGCGGTCGATCGACGTTCATGGTGGAAATGACCGAGGCCGCGAACATCCTGCACAACGCGACCCGCCACAGCGTCGTCCTGATGGACGAGGTCGGTCGCGGCACTTCAACGTTCGACGGCATGGCGCTCGCGTTCGCCATCGCGCGGCATCTGGTGGAAACCAGCCAGTGCTACACCCTGTTCGCCACGCACTATTTCGAACTCACGCGCCTGGCGGACGAATACCGGCAGGTCGCCAACGTCCATCTCGACGCGGTCGAGCACAAGGACAAGATCGTGTTCCTGCACGCGGTCGAGGAAGGTCCCGCTTCGCAGAGCTACGGCATCCAGGTAGCGCAGCTTGCCGGAGTCCCCGCGGCCGTGGTGCGCGCAGCGAAGAAGCATCTGGCCAAACTGGAGGAAGAGGCGGCGAGCCGCAATCCACAGGGGGATCTGTTTTCGAAACCGGCGGGCACGGAAAAAGCCCGGATCGCTGAGCACCCCCTGGTCAGCGCGTTGCGCGAGGTCGATCCCGACGGACTTTCGCCCAAGGAAGCGCTCGACGTGTTGTACCGGCTGAAGAAAATCCCCGGCACCGGGGACTAATCAGGTCCGGGTACGGCTCAGGGATTGGCCGCGGAAACCGGAGGCACGCCCTGGAGGTTGCGCTCGCGCAGGATGGCATTGGCCAACTGGTGCACGGCCATCGCGTAGTTCTTGCTGCGGTTGTAACGGGTGATAACGTAGAAATTGTTCAGCGCCAGCCAGTATTCCTGCCCCTGCTCGATGTCGAGGGCGAACAGCCCTGCCGGCGTATCCGGCGCCAGCATCTCTGTCGCCTCGACACCCTTGGACTGCATCTGCTGCAGCGACTGGTTTGGCTTCATTCCCGCATCCAGCACTTCCTTGAACTCCGTACCGCTGATGCGCGCCGGCACCACCGTGGGCTGGCCGTAGGTCCACCCGAAGTGCCTGAGATAGTTGGCGACGCTGCCGATGGTATCGGCGGTCCCTTCCCAGAGGTTCACCTTGCCGTCGCCGTCGAAGTCCACGGCATAATTCCGATAGCTCGTCGGAATGAACTGCGGCATGCCCATGGCTCCGGCGAAGGAGCCCTTGACCGACAGGGGATCGAGGCCATTGTCGCGCGCCATCAGCAGGAATTGCTCCAGTTCGCCGCGGAAGAAAGTTGACCGCGCCGGGATTTCGAACCCCAGGGTGTACAGGGCATCCACCACACGGTAGGTGCCCATGCGGCGGCCGTAGATGGTCTCGACGCCGATGATCGCGACGATCACTTCCTCGGGAACGCCGTGCGTATCACGGGCGCGCTTCAACAATTCCGCGTTCTGCTGCCAGAACTCCACGCCGCCGCTGACGCGCGTGGGCGTGAGGAAAATGTTTTTGAATTCATGCCAGGGCTTGGAGGTGGCGGGTGCATTCACCGACTTGACCACGCCGTCGTTGATTTTCTGCTGGGCTAAGAGCTGGCGCAATTCGTTTTCATTGAACTGATGCTTCTGCACCATCTGCCCGATGAACTCCTCGACCGCGGGCTTGAGCTTTACCTTCCCCGGCGCCTGGGCCATGGTCGAAAAAGTCGTGGCGAAGAGGACCACCCAAAGCACGGTCAGGGCGCGTATGAAGGTCATTCTCTTATTTCACCGTCTGGCTGATCGACACTTTGACTCCGCTGGCACCCGGTTTGACGACCGGACCGATTCCTTCGAGGTCCCCGCTGGAAGGCGTGGCGCTTCCCGATTTCGACACCCTGGCCCCGACAACGATCTGCGCGAAGCCGGAAATCTTCAGCTCCGGCATCATCGCCATCGAATCGTCGAGTTCGAAATGGTACGGCAAGTCCTTCACCTTGACCCTGGCAATCGCCAGCGGCATGCGCGGCCCTTGCGCTGCGCGTGCGAAGACGAAAACCGCATCCTCCGGGCCGGCCTGGTCTTTCAACGCAGCGTTCAGGCTGACGACGCCGCTGACCCGGCCCGCCGCGGCCGGGACGGAAGGCTTGCGGCCTTCGGCCAGCGCCCTCGCTTCGATGATCCCCGTCTGCAGCGCCTGGGCCAGCTCCGGGCCGATATCCGGCTGCCTGAGCAACAGCTCCCAGTGGCGTATCGCCGCCGTGTAATCCTTGCGCTCCATCGCGGCGCTGCCGGCGAGTGCGAGGACCTTCGCACTGTCGGGATCGAGCTTGAGCGCGCGATCAAGCAATCTGGTCGGTTCTCCGGCGAGTTTGCGCCCGCGTGAAATGGCCAGGGATTCGGCCTGGTCCGCCAGCAATTCAGCATCGTCCGGTGTCAGAGTTGATGCTCTGGCAAACGCCTTGGCCGCTTCCTCGTGGCGGTCCGTCGCGCGGTAGGCGCGGCCGAGCATCGTCCAGCCGACGACGTCATCGGGCTTTTCCTGCAAGCGCGCCGCCAGCTTCGCGGTCATTTGCTCGAACTGCTCCGGATTGATCGAAGACAGGTTGCTGGCCGCGTGCGGCAGCGCGCTCAGGCCCTGAAGATTTCCGAGGTGCAGGTACAGCGCGATGGCCGCGAACGGCAGGGAAACGGCAATGACGGCGGGCAGACCCCAGGTGCGAGCGGGTTTGACCGGCGCTTCTGTCCTGCCCGTCACCTCCTCGAGTATCCGGCGTTCCAGTTCCTGCCTTGACTGGACGGCCTGCGCCGGATCCAGCACACCCGCGCGGACGTCGCTTTCGATGTCCTCGAACTGGTCGCGGAGGACGTCGCGGTTCATCTTTTCCCGGTCGATGCCAGCCGGGGCATTGGATTTGAGCAGCGGGCGCAGGACGATCGCCACCGCTACGGCAACGAACACCAGTGCCGCAATGAAGAATACGGTCATCGCCGATCCCCGCCGCCGAGGAGGGCCTGCGCGCGCGCATGTTCGTCGGCGGTCAGTTCCGTCGTGACAATCCGCGCGCGCCGGCTGCGAAGGTACATCACCAGCGCCAACGCGCCCGCGATCAGCAGCATGAACGGGCCGGACCAGAGCAGCACGGTCGTCGGTTTCCAGGGTGGGCTGTAGAGAACGAAATCGCCATAACGCGCGACCATGTACTCCCGGATCTGGGCATCGCTCCTGCCTTCCCGGATCTGGCTGCGCACCTGGTTCTTGAGATCGATGGCGAGATCGGCGTTCGACTCCGCGAGCGACTGGTTCTGGCAGACCAGGCAACGCAGCTCCGCCGCGAGTTTCATGGCCCGCTGTTCAAGGACAGGATCATCCACGGCCGGTGCGGCCTCCTTCGCAAATGCCGGGAGGCACGTAGTGAGCAGCAGCAACATCAGCAGAATCCTCATCCCTGCAGCCTTTTCACCAAGGGCAGGATCTGCTCGTCGAGCACCTTCGGGGTAACCGGACCGATGCGCTTAAAGCGAATGATCCCTGCCTTGTCGATGACATAGGTTTCGGGCACGCCGTAAACGCCATAGTCGATGCCGACCCGCCCTTCCGCATCCTGTGCCGACAGCGTGTAGGGATCGCCTCGCTTCTGCAGCCATTGCAATGCATCGGCGCGATTGTCCTTGTAGTTGAGCCCCACGATGGGAACCAGGTTGCGCTTCGACAGTTCCACCAGGAGCGGATGCTCCTCCAGACAGGCGACGCACCACGAAGCCCAGACATTGAATACCCACACCTTGCCCTTCATATCCTGCGGTGTCAGCGTGCGCCCGGTGTCATGCAATTGCGGCAACTGGAAGGCCGGCGCTGCTTTGTCGATCAGCGGCGAAGGCACTTCCCGGGGATTGAGGTTGAGGCCAACGGCGAGGAACACGGCCAATACCAGAAAGATGCCGAGGGGGAGCAGGAAGCGATTCATAGAAAAACAGTGGCTGGTGGCTAATGGCTGGTGATTGGCGGCCGGACGGACGGCACTACGACGTCACGACAGCCGCGGCGGACGGTACTTCCCGCTCGGCTTTCCGCGCCAGCCTGTACCGCTTGTCGCTGACCGCGAAAATTCCTCCCAGCGCCATGAGGAACGCGCCGCCCCAGATCCAGTCGACGAAGGGCTTGTAGTAGATGCGTACGACCCACGCGTCGCCGGCCACGGGTTCACCGAGGGAGACATACAGGTCGCGGGTGAAACCAGTATCGATCGCGGCTTCGGTCATTGGCATCTGCTGCACGTGATACAGGCGTTTTTCCGGAAACATCGTCCCCGCCGGGCGGCCATTCTTCAGAACCGAAACCAGGCCGCGCGTCGCGTCGTAGTTTGCTCCGGGCACCTGCACGAATCCGTCCAGGCGAAAGGTATAGGCGCCGACCTCGACGGTATCGCCCGTCTGCATGCGCACATCCTTCTCGACTTCGTAGCCCTTTACCAGGGTCACGCCGACAATGAACACGGCCACACCGAAATGGGCGAGCAGCATGCCGTAGTAACCGCACGGCAGGCTGAAGAGCCGCTTGCCGAGGCTTGCACCGCCCGCGCTTAACTGCTGCAACCGCTGTTTCAGGTTCACGAAACCGGAAATCATCACCCAGAGCGCGAGCAGCAGACCGAAGCTGATCATCGGCGACCAGCGTCCGAGCGTGAACGGCAGCAGCAATGCGGTGACCAGTGCTACGGCAAACGCCCATTTGAGCCGGTGCGCGAGTTCCGGCAATTCGGCCTGTTTCCATTTCGCCAGCGGGCCGATGCCCATCAGAAATATGGCTGGCGTCATCAGCGGCACGAACACGGATTCAAAGTACGGCGGGCCGACGGATAACTTGCCGAGGCCCAGGGCATCGAGGAACAGCGGATACAGCGTGCCCAGCATCACGGACGCGGCAGCGACGATGAGCAGGACGTTGTTCGCAAGCAGCGCAGACTCCCGCGAGATCAGCTCGAAGCGGCCGCCAAGCCCGACCTTGGGCGCGCGCCACGCGAACAGCAGCAGTGATGCGCCGATCACGATGACCAGGAAGGCGAGGATGAACACGCCGCGCGCCGGATCGGTGGCGAATGCGTGCACGGACGTCAGCACGCCCGAGCGCACCAGGAAGGTTCCGAGCAGCGACAGCGAGAAAGCCAGGATCGCCAGCAATACCGTCCAGATCTTGAATCCGCCCCGCTTCTCGGTCACGGACAGCGAATGGATCAGGGCCGTGCCGACCAGCCACGGCATGAATGAAGCGTTCTCCACCGGATCCCAGAACCACCAGCCGCCCCAACCCAGTTCGTAGTAGGCCCACCAGCTTCCCAGCGCGATACCGACGGTGAGGAATACCCAGGCCATGGTGGTCCAGGGTCGGGACCAGCGCGCCCAGGTCGCATCAAGCCTGCCTCCGAGCAGCGCTGCGATCGCGAAGGAGAAGGCGACCGAGAAGCCGACGTAGCCCATGTAGAGCATCGGTGGATGGATCACCATGCCAGGATCCTGAAGCAAGGGATTCAGGTCGCGCCCATCCGCTGCTGCCGGCAGCAGGCGCTCGAACGGATTCGAGGTGAACAGCATGAAGAGCAGGAAGCCGATGGAAATCAGGGCCATCACGCCGAGGATGCGCGCCACCATTTCCAGCGGCAGATGGCGGCTGAAGATCGTCACCGCGACCGACCATACGCCGAGCATCAGCACCCACAGCAACAGGGAGCCTTCATGGCTGCCCCAGGTCGCCGCAAAACGGTAATACCAGGGCAGGCTGGAATTGGAGTTGGAGGCAACGTTGAGGACCGAGAAATCATTGTTGACGAACGACCAGGCCAGGCAGGCAAAAGCGATCGCCACGAAAACGAACTGGCCTTGCGCGGCGGGCCTGGCGACATTCATCCAGGCAAGATTGCCGCGCGCCGCGCCGGCAAGCGGCAGGATGGCCTGCGTCAGCGCGATGCACAGCGCGACGATGAGGGCGAAGTTTCCGAGTTCGGGAATCATGCGCGCCCCTGCGCGAGGAGCAAGGGGCGAGGGGTGAGGGGCGAGGGGGACAAAAGCCACCCCGCCCTTTCGCAGTTCCCTCGTCCCTCGTCCCTCGTCCCTCGTTCCTGCCTTTTCATTTTTTTTCCACCAACGTTTTTTTCGATTCCTGCATCGACTTCCTGGCACGCTCGACTGCGTCGGCG
>CAYODB010000020.1:0-19720 GCA_964402495.1 uncultured Bordetella sp. | reverse complement strand
CTCGTCGTGCTTGGCCAGCACTTCCGCAGCGGCAAATACGCCGTCGGCGTCCAGCTTGCCCTGGGCCACGACGCCTTTGCCTTCCCGGAACAAGTCGGGAAGGATGCCCTTGTAGGCAACCGGGACGCTTTTCACGGTGTCGGTCACCATGAAACGCACGGTGACCCCGTCCGGCTGACGCTTGAGGCTGCCCTCCTCCACCATCCCGCCGATGCGGAAGCTCTTGCCGTGCGGAACTTCGTGCGCAATCACCTGGCTGGGTGTGAAAAAGAACACCAGATTGCTCTGGAACGCGTTGAGGATCAGGGTTGCCGCGATGCCAAGCGCGGCGAGCGCGCCGGCTATCAAAGCAATTCTTTTGTGTCGGGGTTTCATTGCGTGCGATTGTCGGGTCCCGGGCTACGACCCGAGGCCACCCGCAGAGTTCGCCCACGCCGTGAAAGAATTACCAGTTCCGCGGCAATGAGCACCGCGGTGACGGCATAAGCGCCCCACACGTAAAGGCCGTAACCGCCCATTGCGAAGAATTCCGCTGCGCTGTTCCACTGCATTCTTAAACTCCGCAAACTCTAAAAATCAAGCGCCAAGACGCTCTGGCAATTAACCGCCAAGGACGCCAGGGACGCCAGGAAAAGCAATTCGCAAGACCATATGAACCAATAATCTGACCTGAAATGTTGCGCACCTGACAAGTTACCCTGCCGTACCTGGCAAAGGTTCAGTTAATCGCCAAGCCACCACGAAAAGCAAAGCCACGCTGCAATACTACTAACGCCAACCAGGCAAACCTCAAACTTTGCCTATCCATCAGGTTTCCCTGGCGTCCTTGGCGTCTTTGGCGGTTCACTATTAGTGAACTACCCTCGCCTAAAGGCGAGGGGTTTACGGATCCCCTATCGGGGACTCTAAACTTCACTTATCCAGGCCGCATGACGCTCGCGCTCCAGGATGATGTGGCGCACACGCATCAGCACCGCGCCGATGCAATAAGACCAGAAGGCGAACACCATGACGAGCATACCCCAGAGCATGATCGCCGCCATGCTCGGCGAGCGGGTGATGCTGACCGATGCGCCCTGGTGCAGCGTGTTCCACCATTGCACCGAGAAATAGATGATCGGCACGTTAACCACGCCCACGAGGGCCAGCACCGCGGAAGCCTTGTCGGCCTTGCGCGGATCGTCGATCGCGGCGGCAAGCGACATGTAACCGATGTAAAGAAACAGAAGGATCAGTTCGGAGGTCAGGCGCGCGTCCCATACCCACCAGGTACCCCAGGTGGGTTTTCCCCACAGCGCCCCGGTCCACAGCGCGATGAACGTCATCAAGGCCCCGGTCGGCGCCAGCGCGTGGGCCATCATCGAGGACAGCCGGGTATTGAACGCCAGTCCGAGCCCGGCCCAGAACGCCATCACGACATAAATGAGCATGGACATCCACGCAGCGGGAACGTGGATGAAGATGATCCGGTACGAATCGCCCTGCTGAAAATCGGTGGGTGCGGCGAAGAAGCCGATGTACAGGCCGGCCGCGCCCAGCAGCGCCGCCAGCGCCAGGAACCAGGGCGCCATTTTCCCCGCAAGCGGATAGAAAGCCGGGGGAGAAGCGTATTTGAACCAGTTTATTGCCACGTCCCTATTCCAGAGATATTTTCAATGCGGCCCCGATTGCCCAGGGCGCAAAGACCAGTGAAAGCATCAGCATCGCCCCCAACAGGGACAGGTGGCCGCCCGCCCCGGTTCCATTCGCCGTCGCGGCAACGGCGCCGGCGCCGAAAATCAGAACCGGCACGTACAACGGCAGCACCAGCAGCGACGTCAGGGCGCCGCCTCCGCGCACACCCAGCGTCAGCGCCGCGCCCACCGCACCGATCATCGACAACGACGGCGTCCCGATCAGCAACGACAACACAAGAATCCATAGCTCATCGACCGGCAGGTCGAACTGCAAGCCCAGCAGCGGGCCGATCAGCACCAGCGGCAGTCCCGTGGTGAGCCAATGCGCCGCCACCTTTGCCAGCACCAGCAGTGTCAGCGGCTGCGGCGTCAGCACCAGTTGCTCCAGCGTGCCGTCGGCAAAATCCCCGGAGAACATTCTCGCCAGGGACAGCATCGCAGCCAGCAAAGCCGACACCCAGACCACGCCCGGCGCGATCTCGCGCAAGGTGCCGGGTTCCGGTCCGATCCCCAGCGGGAACAGGCTGACCACGATCACGAAGAAAAAAAACGTCGTCAGCACGTCAGCGCGGCGGCGCAACGCGATCAGCAGGTCGCGTTCCAGAACCGCCCAGAACGCCGCCGCCGCACCCGCGGCCATCAGGCCGCGTCCAGTTGCATGGAACGCACCGCCGCACCGGGCAATTCGACTTCCTGGTGGGTGGTGAACAACACCATTCCACCGCGTTGCAATTGCTTCGACATGGTAGCGGCAAGCCGGGTCACCGCGGCGGCATCGAGCGCGGCGAAAGGCTCGTCCAGCACCCACAGCGGCTTCTCCGCGCAGAACTCCAGCCGCGCCAGCGCGGCGCGCCGCTTCTGTCCCTGCGACAGCACTTTTACCGGCAGCTCCGCTGCCGATTCCAGCCCCTGGCGTTCCAGCGCGCCCTGGAGTAAATCCCTTTCCGCATCGATTCCCGCCAGCACCAGCGCCAGTTTCAGATTTTCCAGCGGGGTGAGATCGTCCTTGAGTCCATTGGCGTGGCCGAGAAACGCCAGTTGCCGCCGATAGTCCTCTCCCAATTCGCCGACGGACTTGCCACTCCAGGCGATATTCCCGGACTCGGCCGGCGCCAGCCCCGCAACAATCCTCAGCAGGCTGGTCTTGCCGGAACCGTTTTCACCGAGGATCCGCAGCGCCTGCTGCGGTTCGAGCCGGAAGGACAGATTGTCGAACAGGCAGCGGCTGCCGCGGACACAAGTGATCTGGGTGACTTCGAGCATCAAGCAGCGAGCCGGCGCTTGTTGGATTCAGGAGTTTTCAAGGGCGCGCAATTATAACCGACACCCTTGCGCTGCCTCGCAATTTGCTCCAGACCTTTGCGCCTCTGCGGTGAAGATCCAAAGGTTTAACCGGGGTTTAACCGGCACCCGTTACTTGCGGCCGGCGGCGCAAACCTGGCGCATGCTTTCCCCACCGGGCGCATCGGCATTTACCCACTCGAAACGGATCTCCGCATCGGGCGTGCGGTAAACATCGGTGACCTCCCCTTTCGCCATGTTCTCGCGATAAAGCGTGGTTTCGATGTTGGCGCGACCGCCTTTCGCGCAGTCGAAGCGGGTCAGGCGGGCTGCCGACAGGTAAGGCTTCACCGGCCGCCGCGTCAGTTGCAGATTGGCGAAATCCCAGAGCAGCAGGGTTTCGACGATGTCTCCGTCGCGCTTCAGGCCGCCGCGATCGAAGTAGATGGACGATTCGTAGTCCGAGGAAATTTGTGCCCAGTCGTGGGCACAGGCGAAACCGCTAACAACGGCAAAACCCAGCAGCAGGAATCTCATGAGTTGCAACGGCGCGACAAGTCGGATTCACCCAAGACTATCCGCGCGGCGGCGCCGGGGCAAGTACACCGCTGGTGTGACTCCTTCCCGACCTTCCGCCCCCGCCAGTCCCGGCGCCGGAGTGTCGAAACGCCGTGTGCGATCCGCTGAGGGGGGTGATTTGGAACTCCGGCAGGGTTACCGATTTGCTGGCTCGAACCTGCTACGGAATCTAGGCTCAGTGCTCTGGATATCTCATACCTTCATCCAACGGATCAGCCATATGTACGCGGCTTCGCATAAACGTCATGCAGTTCTTGTTGCTATGCGGTATAACTTCTGGGATGATGCATTTATAGCCGGGTTACACCAAATCGGCGGAATAGCCGGGAAGCTTCTTTAGCATCTGATTCAAGAAGGATTAATTGCGGGCCAGCAGGACGATCCGCAAAACGAACTAAGGAAGCATGACCGCTGTCGGGGGATGGTGCAAAGCATCATTTAAGTCAGTGGAGAGAAACATGAATGTCTTCGAAAAAGTGTTCGTTTCGATCGAGAATTTCTTCAGCGACCTCGACGCCAAGCGTCGTGACGCTTACCTCGCTGAATCGCAGAACGTCGCTGACCTGGAACGCAGGCTGCGCGTCATGGACACCCGCAACAACAACCCGTGGTAAGGCGGCCATGTTCTCAGCGTTGAGGGCAGTTATCAGCACCCGCCGCCCCGAAATCGTCACCCGCGCCAAGGTCAACCTGATCGGCAGCTTCGGCGGTACCGAACGCACGGATGGCGTAGTCGAAGCGGTGTACGGCGATCGCGCCTGCGTGGAGTGGCCGAACGGCGGCAAGTCGGTCGAGAGCGTCAGGAGCCTGGTCCGGATCGTCGGCTAGGCAGCGCCAGGAAAGCAAAAGCCCGGCAGGGGAAACTCTGCCGGGCTTTTTATCGTCCGCGACCCAGGAAATCCGGATCTGGGCCACAAATAAGAGGCCCCCGGCTCAAGGGAGGGAGAATCGGGGGCCGACGAGTCCGCTTGCGGCAACAGGGGCCACAAACAGATCGTCTGGTTATAGGAAGCGGTTTTCGGGGAAAAGTTCCGCACGAAGGCGCCACCGCCAAAAAAATCTATGAGCCCTTTGAATCGCACGGCCGCTGATGGCGAGAAGAAATAACAAGCACCGTCGCTTATGCGCCCACTTTCTTCAACATGCCTGGCGTCAGGGCCTGGCGCACAGCGAAGAAATCTGACCAGGGGTCGCGCCTCGCTTGCCGCAGACGCTTGGGCAAGGTCTTTATATTGAAGTGATCGAAGCGAATGTCCTTCGGGAGTTCATCCCAGGAGATCGGCGTGGCCGCAGGAGCCTTCGCGCGTGCGCGCAGCGAAAAGGGCGCAATCGCAGTCGAGCCCTCGTCATTACGGAGGTAGTCGACAAAGATCTTTCCTTTTCGCGAGGACTTGGAAATCCTGGCGGTAAACCGGTCCGGAAACGTGACGGCAAGGAGCTCTGCTATGGCTTTGCTGAAAGCCTTTATTTCACTCCAGGGCCGGGTGGGTTTGATTGGAACCACCACATGCAACCCTTTTCCGCCTGTGGTTTTCAGGAATCCCTGCAAGCCGATTTCTTCGAGCAGCGTCCTGATCAATCTGACAGCTTCGACCAGATTCTTCCACGGCAGATCATCGTCCGGATCGAAATCGAAAATGATGCGATCCGGGCGGCCAAGCGCCTTTGCCGTCGATCCCCATGGATGAATCTCGAGTACGCCCATCTGTACCAGCGCAATCAGCGCATCCTCGGTATTCGCCATCATGTACGTGGCGGGTCCGTCGCTGGTGGAAACCTGCACGCGGTCGATCGCCTCGTGGGCGCCCCGGTCTGCGTTTTTCTGATAGAAGCATTGCTGGCTCCAGCCGTTCGGGCACCTTAGCAAGCTGAGCGGGCGTTGTTGGAGATGAGGCAACATCCAGTGCGCCACAGCCTGGTAATAGGTCGCCAGGTCGCGTTTGGTGATGCCCGCCTCCGGGTAAAAAAGCTTGTCCGGATTGGATATCTGAATGACTGTTCTCTCCCGGCTTTTTGACCTCTTGCGTTGCGGGCCTCCCGGGTCGTCCTCTTGCGGAACGGTTTCAGGGGCGACGTCGATTTCCAATTCCCTCGCGACGTCCTTCGCCTTCTTGTCCATCCGCAGTCCCTGAAAGGATGGGTGGCGCAGGCCCCCCCCGTCGGTCCATTCGGTAAATGCGATCTCCGCGACCAGTAGCGGCTTCACCCAATGGCAGCGGCGGGCCTCCGCGCCCCGAGGCGGATTGGTGAACGCGGGCTTTGCTTGCACAAGTTTGTCCAATTTCCGACGCAGCGTTTCCAGCGCGTCATCATCGAACCCGGTGCCGACCTTGCCCGAATAGCGAAGCTGGCCGTTTTCGTACACACCCATGAGCAGCGCTCCGAAAGCCGTCCTGCTGCCTGCCGGATCGGTAAAACCGCCGATGACCATTTCCTGCCGTTTACCGCACTTGAGTTTAAGCCACGCCCGATTTCGCCCCGCCGAATATCGGGAGTCAGCCTGCTTCAGGATGGAGCCTTCCAGCCCGAGCTTGCACGCTTCGGCAAGGAAGGCGGTCCCACCGCCCCGCTGGTGGAAGCTCAGGTGTAGCGGAGCAGGCACCGCATCCAGGATTCGTCCGAGTACTTTCTTTCTCTCAAGCAGCGGGACCTGACGCAGATCGTAGCCGTTGAGGTAGGGAATATCGAAGACGAAGTAGGAAAGGCTGCCCTCTTCATTTTCCGAAAGCACTTTCTGGAGGGCCTGAAAGCTGGTTCGGCCCTTTGCGTCCAGCGTCACGACTTCTCCATCAAGCCATGCGCTGTCCACCGCAAGCCGGGAAGCTACGTGCGCGATCGAGGGGAAGTTGGCTGTCCATTCCTTGTCGTTCCTGGAATAGATGCGAGCTTCCCCGTTGTCCACACGGCAAAGCATTCGATACCCGTCAAACTTGATCTCCGAGATCCAGCTTTCCCCCGGCGGAATGGTTTTGACCAGGGTAGCAAGCTGCGGCTCCACGAAACGTGGATTGGCGCGCCTGACGGCACCTTCAATCCCGGACACGTCGAAAGCGCGTTTGCGCTTTCTGACGGCGCCACTCCTGACGTTTTCCTTAACGGATTTACCGGAGTGCCAGACCCGATCGCCTTCGGCAGCGATGTCTTCCAGGCTGCGCCCGGTGACCACACTCTCCGGCCTGTCGTCGACGATGCCCGCATCCGCGCCGCGCCGGGCGAAAGGGTCATCCTCCTTTATCAGGAGCCAGGCTTTATCGCCTCCGTACTTGCTGCCGTGGCTCCACTTGCTGCCGTGGCTCCGCACCAGCGTCCAGCCTCCGCCCAGCTTTTCGCCTTTGAGTTCAAATTTCAGCTTTCCTTTGCTGTATCCGGCCGCGGGATCCTCTTTCGGAAGCCAGATGCCCCTGTCCCATAGCAAAACCGTTCCCGCGCCATACTGCTTCGCCGGAATAATCCCTTCAAACGCCCCGTACTCCATCGGATGATCCTCGACATGCATCGCCAGCCGCTTGTCGTTGGGGTCGAGGCTGGGACCTTTTGGAACTGCCCAGCTCAGCAGGACACCATTGAGTTCAAGCCGGAAATCGTAATGGAGGTGGCTGGCCGCGTGCTTCTGGATCACGAACTCGAGGCCCCGCCTTTTCTGTCTGGGTTTTCGCCCTGCCGGTTCCGGCGTGATCCGGAAATTGCGCTTCTTGCGATAGGTTTCGAGAGCCATGCGGACACTAACGCTCCGGCGGAATCGCGGTCAATTTTCGATACGCGCTGAAGTGGCGCACAGCCTCCCTTTGCTGGCGAAGCGTCTCGTAGAGCAAGCCCAGGTTGAAATGCGCGTCACTCATGGTCGGATCCTGCTCCAGGGCTTGCATGTAGAGATTGATGGCATCGCCGGTCCTGTCCTGGTCTTCCCGCAGGACGGCAAAATTGAAGTAGAGCAATGGATCGGCAGGACATGCGGCCACCCCGGTCACATAAATGGCCTCTGCTTCCGCAATCCGCCCCGATTCATGCAGCAAGCGGCCCAGATTTGCGTACGCTCTGCTTGCGCACGCATCCTCGCCGATGGCCTTTCTGTAGGACTCCATGGCGTCATCGGGCGCTGTTTCTTCCATGGTAAATGCGCGGGAGAACCAATCAATGTTTTCAACCGGCGCGATGAGGGACACGGTTCCGTTCTGGCCTATGTCGAATGCGAGCAGAAGCTGTCCATCGTCTGCCCGCCATTGTCCGGAGGGCTCGACAACGACGATATCACCGCCGACGGCGGCGATGCGAAGCCCTTGTAGCGGGGCTTCCTGCGGGAGTTGCTCCCGAAGGCGCCGCATTGACGCGGAGATTCGTCGCGGCGGCAATCGCGCATCCTGTAGCGCTTTTGCCATTCTGAGAACGACCAGGTCCTGGAACGTGAACAGGTAGCTTCGCCGCGGCCCTCGTGACGGAGCGATGAATCCGTGGCGGATCAAACTCATCACCGCGGACCGGGTAAGCCCGAGAATGGAGCGGACGTTATCGATCGTGTAGGTAGCCGCCAATGCTCACCGCCGGCTGGACTTTGCCTTCAGCGGAACAGGGGTGGCGGCCGCACGTTTTGGCGGCTTGCGTTGCGCGTCCGTTCGTTTGGGCGCTCCCTTCGACAGGCTTGCGCGAAGGGCGCCCATCAGGTCGATGATCTCGGCGGATTTGGCTGCTGGCACTTCGGGGGAGACAGAGATCTCCTTTCCCGCTATCTTTTTCTCCACCGCCGCCTCGATGCGCTTCTGGACATCGTCTTCATAGGCCTTGGGATTGAATTCGTCCGCGGAGATTTGCTCGATCAACTGGACGGCCAGCTTCAGTTCCGCATCTTTGACGGGGGACTTCGTAATCTCGATTTCCTCCATGGCCCGCACCTCGTCGGCGTAGAGGAGCTGCTGCATGACAAGACCGCCTTCCACGGGGCGTATCTGAACGAGGTATTGCTTGCCGCGGGCGGCCCAACGCGCAAGCGCGCACCGGCCCGTGGAACGCATGCCCTCTGATAACAGCGCGTAAGGCTTTGCACCGCCTTTGTCGGGAGCGAGGAAATAGGCTTTGTCGTAGTAGACGGGGTCGATTTTCTCGTCCGGCACGAACTCGGTTATTTCCACCGTGCCGGTGGATTCCTCCTCCAGTTGCTTGAGTTCCTCCGGAGTGAACGTGACATATCGATCCTTGGCGAATTCGTAGCCTTTGACCATCGCGTCCCGCTCGACAACGACGTCCTCCTTGATGCAGACGTACTGTTGCCGAAGGCGGGAGCCGCACTTGGCGTGGATGAGATTGAAGGAAATCCCGGCCTGGGCTTGCGTCGCGGAGAAGAGTTTGACCGGTATGGAAACCAGGCCGAAAGAGATAGTCAACGACGCGAGGGACCTTGCAGCCATGGCCGTCCTCTATCCCTTTCGTCGCCTGCTTGCACAAGCCCAGTACTGCTCAGACATGCAGCCCCTCTTCGGGTGCCGGCAGCGCCGCTTCCATGCCGAGAGAATCCATCAGGAGGTCGCGCTTCCAGTCCTGCGAACGATAAATATGGTCATCCTCCTGCTCTTCGATGTCTTCATAATCATGTTCCAGCGATTGCAGTAACAGTTCGGTGATCTGTGGGTCGTTCATCGCGTCCTCCGGGAATAGGTACGCACGCCATCCAGGTGTGTGACGAAAGTACCTTGCAATTTTCTCGCCAGAGCGAGTGGCCGGTGCTTAGTTATTGAAAATATTACTAATCTTTCTTTGGACTGAAAATTCCTTGCATCGGCAGGAGGAATTTTTTACATGCCACCGGTAAATTAGAAAGTTCTGATGCGCACGCATTTGTGGGTTCAAAGAGAGAAGGTAATGGTTCGAATCGCGTACACGCTGATCGCATGGATAACGCTGGCCCTGGCCACCGCCGGCCCGGCGACGGCGCAGGTCACTCCGCAAGCGCAGGTAAAGATGATGGGACGGGGAGTCAATATCCTGGGCTACGACCCGATCTGGCGCGATCCCGCCCAGGCCCGTTTCCGGCTGGAACACCTCGCGAGAATCAAGAAGGCCGGCTTTGACACCGTTCGCGTGAACCTGCATGCCTTCGAGCACATGGACGCCAAAAACCGGATCGAGCCCGCGTGGCTGGCCCTGCTGGATCGAGTGGTCTTCGCCGCCCTCGCACAGAAGCTGACCATAATTCTTGACGAGCACAATTTCAGTACCTGCGGCGAGAAAGCCGACGCCTGCAAACCTCGTCTGATGGCGTTCTGGCGGCAAATCAGCCGGCACTACAAGGACGCCGACGACGGCGTCGTGTTCGAGATCCTTAATGAACCGAACGGACAACTTAGCGCCGCGGTGTGGAACAGGTGGCTGGTCGAGGCCCTGGCCATAATCCGCCAGACTAATCCGACCCGGAACGTAGTCATCGGTCCGGTCTTCTGGAACAACATTGATTACCTGAACGCACTCGACCTCCCCAAAGCCGACCGCCACATCATCGCCACCGTCCACTACTACCTGCCGATGGAATTCACCCATCAGGGCGCGCCGTGGTTCTCGGGCGGGTCAAGGACCGGCGTCACCTGGGGAACGCCCGCCGAGCGCTCGAGCATGAAGAAAGATTTCGCACTGGTGCAGCGCTGGGCCAAAGCTCATGACCGGCCGATCCTGCTGGGAGAGTTCGGTGCCTATGACAAGAGCGACATGGCATCGCGGGTCGCCTATACCGCCGCCGCCGCCCGCGAAGCCGAGGCCCTGGGGTGGGCCTGGACCTACTGGCAGTTCGATGGCGATTTCATCGTCTTCGACATGAAGACCGACAACTGGGTGAAGCCGATCCACGACGCCCTTGTTCCCGGGAATTGAACTCCGCGCTGGCTCCCCTCAATCCCGTCGAGCCGAGGCAGGACGGAAAAAGCAGGGCTGGAAGCGCAATAAGATGGGCCCGTCATCGGGCTCCCAACCTTGCGCTATTTATTGTCGCTTGTTACGATAAATAGGTGGCAACTCCTGCAAAGATCGCCAAAACTCCACGTGGCCGCCCGCCGACTGGTAAGGCGCAGACCGCCTCGGAGCGCATGCGTCGCTATCGCATCCGCCAGCGCGCAGCAGGCGTGCGCACCGTTACCCGGCTCGAAACATCAACGCGGCAATTGTCTGCAGGCGCGCTAAAGCACCGTATTCTCGACGCACGCAGCCTGGCCATGCACTGCGTAGCAGCCGCAAAGATCGAACGCAATCGCATGCTTCTGAAGCAGGTCAGGAAGATTCTTGCGAGTTGGCTGGCACGCTATGAAGACGACGTACCGTTAGCCCTGCAGGAGTGGCGGCAGATGTTGGAACGTCCGTGGCCTCAAATTTCCGCGGTCATCACGGATCCAGGCGAAGGCGCCACACGCATGCGGCAATCGTCGCCTTTCTCCAGCGTACTCAGCACAGACGAGCGGGAACGGATCTATGCGGCGTTCGGATCTTGAGCACCTGATTCGTGCCGCGGGCAAGATTGCCGGCGAGCCCGAACTCGTAATCATCGGCAGTCAATCCATTCTTGGCCAGTTTCCGCAGGCGCCTGCGGCATTGCTACGGTCCATGGACGCCGACCTTTACCCTCTGAAACACCCGGAGCTGGCCGACAAAGTAGACGGCGCAATCGGCGAAGGGTCGCAGTTTCACCAAACCCACGGTTATTACGCCCAGGGCGTAGGCCCCGACACCGCCACCCTTCCTGCCCGCTGGAAGAAACGTCTGGTTCGCATCGAGAATCCCAATACCGGCGGCGCAGCCGGTCTTTGCCTGGAAGCAAACGATCTCGCCATTTCCAAGTACACAGCCGGTCGCGAAAAGGATCTAGAATTCACCCGGGAACTGGCGCGACACAAAATGACAAACAAGGAAGTTCTGCTGGCTCGCCTGACGGCGACAAAACTTGATCCTGCGACAAGCAGACTTGTTAAAGGCAGGATCGAGAGAGACTTCCCCGGGCCCCGGTAAACTCGCTCGTTCTGCAGACGTTTTCTTTACCGCTCCCGCCCCGCCTCCAGAACCGTTTTTGAAACCGGCGACAGCAAATATTCCATCACCGTGTGGCTGCCGAGATTGACCTCGACGGAGACCTGCATTCCGGCGTTCAGCGCGTACTTCTTGCCGTTGCGTTCCAGGTAAGGCGAGTCCAGGGCGACCAGCGCGCGAAACCCTGAAGGCGGCATGACGTGCTCCTGGCCGTCTTTGCGGTCGCGCTCGCGGACGTCGGGTAGTTCCGCAGCGTCGGGGCTGAGGTACTCCACCCTGCCTTTGACCATGCCGTATTTGTTGAACGGATAAGGCGCCAGCTTGACCTTGACCGGCTGGCCGGCTTCGACGAACCCGGCGTCCTCGTTGGTCACCCAGACCTCGGCTTTGACCGGGTCGTTGTGCGGGACCAGGGTCATGAGGATGGTGCCGGGGGAAACCACCGTCCCGGAGGTATGGGTGGCGAGGTCTTTGACGACACCGTCCTGCGGCGCCTTCAGCTCGAGCAGGCCGCGGCGATAGGCCTGCTTGGCGGCCTCCTGTTCGAGCCGCATCCGCTGGGCGTTGGCTTCCGCGTGCTCGTTCTGGAGCTGCTGGCGGTAGCTGGAGGTGATCTGGGCAAGACGTTTTCTGGATTGCTCGATGGTGGCCCGCAGGCTGGCGACCTGATGCGCCTGCGCCTTAAGCTCTTGCTCCTTCTCGATCCGCTCGCGGGTCTTGTCCCGGCCGGCGAGCTTGGAGACAAAGCCGTCCCTGACCAGCTTGCCGTGGGCGGCTTCCTGTTCCTGGTAGATGGGCACGATCTGCCGCAAGCGCGATTCCATCTCGATCGCGCCGTTCAGGTCCTGTTCCGCCTTGGCCAGGACGGCCTGCTCGCTGTCCATCTGGCTGCGATAGGCCTCCCGGTTGGCGCGGTACTGGGCGGCGGCCTGGGCGTGGAGATCCAGACGGTCCTGTTTCGTCGCATTGAACGGGGTGTTGGCCAATTCAGCATCGATGCGACGTAGTTGCAAACGGCGCAAGGCAAGGTCCGTCTCGACGGTGGTCTGCTCCGCATCCGATACGTCAGTGTCCATGCGCATCAGCACCTGCCCGGACTGCACTTCCTCGCCTTCGCGCACAAGAATCTCCCGCAGTACACCCGATTCTGCGGGTTGAACGATCTTCACATAGGTGCCGGGTATCAGCTTGCCCTGAGCAACCGCAATGATGTCCAGCCGCCCGAACAATGCCCACATCAGCATCACGCCGAACAATGCCAGCGTGACGTACAGTACGGCACGCGGCATCGGAGAGGCGCTCTCATGCTCGATCCGCATGATCGCCGGGGCGAATTCCAGTGCACCAGTGTTTGCAATGGGAACTTTTCTGGTCATGACTGCCTCCCCTCTCATTCGGGTTATGCCAAGCGGAGCTGGCCCTGCTGCAGATCCTGGAGCGGCCGCAGCGCCTGAGGGGATGTGCCGAACTGCGCAGCCTTCAATACATCCTGCGCGGGAGTGAGACCGATGCCCGACAGGCTGCCATTCAGGCCGTACTGATACGCCAGATCTCCTCCCATCGCTGCCGTGTCGCTCCCGGACAGATGTGCATTCAGCAACGCGTTGGTCAGTGCCCAGCCGTTAACGCGGCCCGCCGCATCAAAGGCCGAGGCGAGTGCCCTGAAGTCGAAGGTTTCAACCTTATTGTCGTAAAGCGTTTGCGCACTGGAAGAATCAAACTCTGCCATGGCCTCGACAATGACCTGAAGCCCGACCACGGTACGATGGTTCGCACCCGCGTACCAGTCCTTGAACGTCAACCGGTCCATCCCGCCAGTATGGAGAATCAGGTCCTTGCCTGACTTCGACAAGCCAAGATCCGAATAGCGAATGCCGCCGCCCAGGGACAGCGTATCGTCCCTGCCCGTACCTGAAACGACCACATCCTGGCCGTCTCCGGCGTTGAAAGCGATGATGTCCGCGCCGCCGCCTGTATCAACCCTGTCGTCGCCAGGGCCGCCGATATACATCTCCTCACCGCCGCCGCCGGAAAGGGAATCGCCCCCCTCACCGCCATCGAAGAGCGCGTTGCCATTCGAATCACTCAGGGTGTCGTTTCCGCCTTCTCCCTGAAGAATGTCGCTGCCCCTGGAACCCGACAGCACATTTGCCGCGGAATTTCCGGTCAAAAGATTGTCCGAAGTGTTGCCCGTGCCCTTTATCGCCGAAGTGCCGAGCAATACGAGATTTTCAATATTCGGTCCGAGCGCATAGGAGATGTGACTGCGAACCGTATCCATCCCAGCACCAGACTTCTCGACAACAACGTCACGCCCATTGTCCACAACGTAAGCGTCATCCCCTTTTCCACCAGCCAGTATGTCGGCACCGGCTCCGCCGTCCAGGAAGTCATTGCCGAATCCCCCATCCAGCACATTCCAGCCATCGTTTCCGACGAGAGTATTATCAAGAGAATTGCCGGTGGCGCCGGTACTCTTTGTCCCGACGAGTGTGAGGTTCTCGACGTTCTCCGGGAGGCGGTAAGCTACGGAACTGAAAACAGTATCGATTCCCTGGCCAGGCAACTCGGATACGACATCGCCAGAATTGTCGACGTAATACTGGTCATCCCCGAGCTTTCCAGTCATGGTGTCGGCGCCCTCCAATCCGTTGATAACGTCATTACCGGATTGCCCGATGAGATTATCAGCATCCCCTGTGCCGTTCAGCAGCAAACCGGGAGCGGGTTCCACAGTCAGGATGAAATCATCCCGGATCGATGCGCCCCCCAGATCAGTCGCCTCCACCTGCACCTCGATACTGCCGATAGCAGCGGCATCAGGAGTGCCCTGCAAGGTCAAGGTGCCCGGGTCAAATGTCAACCAGGCCGGCAACTGGTCACCATTCACGAGCGTGGCCCCATAGGAAAAAATGTCCCCCTGATCGATATCAACGAAGGCCCCGTCTGGAACCGATAGCGCAAACTCGATGCCCTCCTGGAAAAACACGTCGGGCAATGGGGTGCCAAGCATCGGAGCATCGTTGACATTCTCTACATCAATCTGAAAATCCACATAGGCCGACGCACCGGAGTCGTCAATGGCAGTTACCCGGATCGACAGCGTGCCGACATCTTCATTGCCCGGCGCGCCCATGAATGACAGATCCGCCGGATCGAACACTAACCAGGCCGGAATAGCCTCGCCCCCGGACAATTGCACCGCATAGTCAAGGTTATCGCCGGCATCGACTTCGACAAATGTGCCAGGCGAAAGCCTGAATGAGTTTTCCCGATCCTCCAGGGCACGTTGGTCGACGGGAACAGCCGCCAGAACGGGCGCATCGTTTTGCGCTTCAATCCAGATCTCCACGGCTGCGATCGAGAAACCGCCATTCCCGTCTCCAACGAGATACGTGAACCCTGCAGCCCCGCTGTAATTGCTCTCGGGCACAAAGACCACGCCGTCATCGGCCCCGAGCACCGCGCTGCCGTGATACACGTCCCCCAGAGAAACAATCTCCAAGGCGTCCTGAGTCGGGTCTTCGTCGACATCGTTCGAGATCAAGGTACCGGCATTCAATAAAAGGATCTCATCCTCGATCATAAGTAACACGTCATTCGCTGCGACCGGCGCATCGTTGGTGTTGATAACCGTCACATCAAAGCGGTCTGATGCCTGCATTCCATCGCTATCCGTGGCGGTTACATTTACGCTGATTGTTCCGACATCGGCATTCAACGCCGTCGCACGGAACGTCAAGGTCAGGAAATCGAATTCAAGCCAGACCGGAAGCGTCGATCCATCGGCAAGATTTACGCTGTACGTCAATTCGTCGCCCGCATCAGGATCCAGGAAAGCCCTCTCCGGCAATCGAAAACCCACCAACTCGTCTTCCTGAACAGTCTGATCGGGAATGGCCGCGTTGAGTACCGGTGCACGGTTTACCTCGTTGGCAAGTTGTCGAAGAACGTCCATTCCCCATATCACGCCATCTGCGAACCGTACTTCTTCTATTTGAGACGCCGGATCCTCCCAATGTCTGACTCGAATGGCGTCATCACTCCCGATTATGGCGAGCAGCAGGTCATTCTCAATTTTTGAAATCTCTAACATCGAGGGAACAATCCCCATCGTCAATTCGATGGCGTCAACGCCTCCCGCACCCCCTTCGTCCAGAATCTCGTCATGCCCGCTCCCCGCACCGAACAGATAGACATCCCCGCCTTCTCCACCGGCCAGAAAATCATTGCCTCCGCGGCCATCTAGCCGGTCCGCCCCTTCGAATCCGAAGATTCGATCGGCAACTGCCGTCCCCTGCAGAAAGTCGGCTCCAGGACCGCCAGAAACTTCTATTCCAAGGGAAAGCAACGCCAGGTAGTCCCATACCGTTCCATCCGCGAATACGAACAGATCGATGTCCCGGGAGACGAGCGGGTTGATCGGATCGAATGATCCAAGATGGATCGCCCCCTGATCATTGCCGATACGGATTACCAGCGACCCCTGTCCGAGCGAAATCGCGTCGGGCGCAATACCCTCACCAAAATGAAGAGTGTTGGATTCTCCAGGCGAAGGATGATCGAAGATCTGGTCTACGCCATCACCCCACTCATAGACGTAAATATCGTTACCCTCTCCACCGGACAGAAGGTCGTCTCCCGATCCGCCATAAAGCTGATCGTTTCCGACACCCCCGATCAACTCGTCGTTGCCTTCACCTCCGCTGAGGGAGTCGTCGCCACTCAGCCCGTACAGGATGTCGTCGGCGTCGGTGCCGAACACTTCGTCGGCGCCCTCGGTGCCCGTGACGATCGGGGGCGGATCAAAATCGGGGGCGGGAGGCGCCAGCGCCATCATTTCAGCAAGCGTCAGCACAGCACCGTCCGCAAACCGGAACTGCTCGACACCACTGCCGATCGGGTCATCGGCGCGTGGGATGACAACCCGTACCGTCTTACTTGAATCCCGGGCGATATCCAGCGTGACGTGGTCGGAAGCCTCTTGTTCATTGTCACGATCAGCCAGGTTGATTCGCTGCCGCCCCCAGGAGAACGTCAAGTTCCCGATGGCTACCCCTTCGGCAAACCCAACTGTGTCCAGATCGATAGCTCCCGCCTGATAGTAAGGTTCGAGCGCTTCAAAGTCGTTGGAAGCCGGCCGGGGCGCCGGGGGAAGCGGTTCGAGAATTTCGACATCGCCGCGGGCATACGCCTCTTCAAAAGTCATGCCCCGACCAAGAAAGAAGTTACGAACCTGCTCCTCGGTGTCGAAGGTGGGCCCTTCGCCGCCCCATATTCGATAGGTTGTAGTCGTTATGCGTTGCAGATGCCGCCAGTCCGGCAACCCTATGGAAACGTAGTAGGCGTTCAGGAAGTCATCCGTCGAACCACCACTGGAATCGGCGACAAGATCGACACCAAGGTCGCCTGAATTGATCAAATAAAGATCGGCACCCTGACCGCCATCCAGGAGATCGTTTCCGAATCCGCCGCTCAGGATCGAGCCGTCGAACAGCCGGTCATCGCCTTCCCCGCCATCCATTTCGGTACCGCCCGCCAGCCGGTCATCGCCAGGCCCGCCCTTCATCGTGTAAGCCCAATACAGTTCGTCGTTGCCGGATCCGCCAAACAGGTAGTCGCCTCCGGTAAGGATGTCATCGCCTTCTCCGCCATTGACAATCACCGAGCCCCACACAACGTCATTGCCGCCACCGGCATCGACGATGAACGCACCGGAGATCTGATTGTCGGAGTTGCCCGCGCGGACCTCTGAGTAGTATTTGATAGAGGTTTCATGCATCCACTCGTACAGGCTTTTATCCGGGAAGAGAGCGGAATAGTGCGGAGCGGGAAAAGACTCGCCGGGATGCAGCTCGATGATGTAGCTCTGCGCCGATCCGGTGTTGTAATTGAATTCCCGGACTGTTCTGACGGTACCGACTGCGAGATACTGGCCGGTCTGCGGATCGAGCTCCTGCCCGGATATGAACCCGACCGACGAATCGGTAGAGAAGCGATGAACCGGATTGTCGATTTCGCTCCAGCCTGTCGATGCCCAGACCCACTCATTCCCGATCTGATGGATGTTCTGGACGGTGCCACTGATAACCGCCGCATCGCTGATGATCAACTGCTTCTGCAGTGACACACTGTTGTCCTGCACCGTGCCACTGTCCTCATAGTTCCAGGCGTCGAGATTAAAGGTCTGTGTCGAAACCGATGGATTGTCCGGATTGACGAAGAACGTATAGGTTGTAGTATTGGTCTGCACTCCGTCGACATAGGTCACCAACGCCGGGGTAGCGTACCTTCTGGCAAGGGAGGTACCGTCAACCAACTGATATCCCTGAGCCTGGAAAACGGAGATGAAACTGCCCCGATGAACCGCTTCACTGAAGGCCGCCACACGGGCGAATTCATCAGAATCGAGCCGCTGGGTCTCGGCAATCAGTGCGTCGAACTGTCCCGCCTCTCCGTCAGCAGTTTCGATGGTCCAGTTTTGAGGGGCATCGAAATATCCCTGGACAAGAAACCTGTCGCCCGTTCCACGCAAATCAAGGGAAAGGTCATTGCCAATGCGACGCGCGCCAACGTCGCTGAACGAGATTGAGAATCCCAGCCGAATCCGGTTGACCCCCGAACCATCAGTCAGCGTGTCCTGCCCGGTACCTCGGGTATAGAGGTAGGTATCGGCGCCGTCACCTCCACGCAGCAAGTCGCTTCCGGACGCCCCATCGAGGACATCATCGCCCTCAAGAGCCTCGATCGTATCGTTCCACTCAGTGCCAACGATCTCGTCTGCTTCCCCGGTCCCGGTAATGGGCGGGACTTCAAGGGAATCAAGAAACGAGGCCTCGATCACGGTCTCGTCAGAAAAGACAATGGCCTCGATCTTGCGGCTTTGATTGGCGTAGTACCCCTCGACTTCAAATCCGGCACTGCCGTAGTCGAGGGAGATCGCCAGGTTTCCATTGGACAGTCGCTCAAAGCTTGCCCCTTCGACGCTCAAACCTTCGTCGAGGACCACAACGTCATAGTCACCGATCGATCCCTCTTCAATAATGGAGTCGTATCCGGAGTTGGTTCCGAAAACGTACACATCGGATCCGTCGCCGCCCTCTAGCGTGTCATCTCCCATCCCACCGTCCAGAACATCGTCGCCGCTGTCGCCCTGGAGAATATCGGAACCGGCGCCGCCGCCCAGTTCGTCATTGCCATCCCCTCCGGCCAGGAAATCCCCACCGCCATAACCAAGAACCACGTCATTCCCGCTCCCCGCTTCCAGATAGTCATTGCCGCCGTAACCCCGGATGGCGTCATTGCCCTCGCCACCAGAAATGCTCTGGCCCTCGAAATATCGCAGCCCGAGGAGATCCAGCAGGCTGTATGAGGAGTCATCGGAGAAAGTGAACAAATCAAACGCGGGCTGGTCAGCATTAATGGCCAGAAAACCGTGGCCGCCGATCGACAGTGCCCAGTGCGCGGCCTCATCGATCAGAAACCGGCCGATCTCGACATCGAACACCGTCGTCGAATCCGCGAAAGCCAGGGAATTGCGGCCCTCCATGTCAAATATGGTATCGGTGCCATCGGCGACATACGCATCATCCCCGGCACCGCCCTGCAGCATGTCGGCACCATCCCCGCCATCCAGAACGTCATTGCCGCCCATGCCGGCAAGGATGTCATCCCCGGCATGTCCGTGAATGCGGTCGTTGACTGCTGTCCCGACAAGCATCGGAGCGGCGCCTTCTTCGCCGTTGTCGTCGCCTTCGGTTCCATCCAGCTCGAATCCCTGGTCCAGCACATCCTGGAATGTCATGAACGTGCCGTCGGAGAATTGAATTTCGCCGAGGACCGCGGTAGACCACGGATCGTCCCTGTCGAAACCGAGGAAATGGATCTCGTTGCCCTCGCCGAAGTCGAGCATCAGGCTGCCTTGTCTGAATTTGAAGTCCTCACGCTCAAGACCGTCGCCCAGCACGAGGATGCTTCTTTCCGAAACGGAACCCGGAGCATTGTCCGGGACATCATCGATCTGCTCCTTGCCCTCCACCGATTCGAAAACATAAGTATCCTGACCCGCACCGCCCTTGAGCACGTCCGTTCCCGCTCCGCCGAACAGAACGTCGTCGCCGCTGCCACCGTACAACTCATCATTGCCGTGGCCGCCGATGAGAATATCGTTGCCGTCGTTACCCCAGAGA
>CAYODB010000019.1:0-31250 GCA_964402495.1 uncultured Bordetella sp. | reverse complement strand
AGCGGGACCTATGCCCAGCTTGGCACGGCGATCGAGCATGGGTTGCGGCTGGCGCTTGAGGAAGGGCACGGCAGGCTTGGCGGCCGCGAGGTCGAATTCTTCAAAGTGGACGATGAGTCGGAACCTTCGAAGGCCACCGACAATGCCAATCGCCTGATCACCCGTGACAAGGTGGACGTCCTGATCGGTTCGGTGCACTCCGGCGTGGCGATGGGCATGCTCAAGGTGGCGAAGGAAAGCGGCACGCTGATGCTTATCCCCAATGCCGGCGCGGATGCCGCGACCGGGCCGCTATGCACGCCAAACGTATTCCGCACGTCTTTCTCCAACTGGCAGCCCGTGCACCCGCTCGGCAAGGTCATGTCCGGCAAAGGCCACAGGAAAGCGGTATTCATCACCTGGAAATACGCGGCGGGCGAAGAGTCCCTGGCTTCGTTCAAGGAAGGCTTCACCGCGGCCGGTGGCACGGTCGTGAAGGAGCTGTTCCTGCCGTTCCCGAACGTGGAGTTCCAGGCGCTGCTCACCGAAATCGCGGCGATCAAGCCGGACGCCGTGGCCTGCTTCTTCGCGGGCGGCGGCGCGGTGAAGTTCGTCAAGGACTACGCCGCGGCCGGCCTCAAGGACAAGATCCCGCTCTATGGATCCGGCTTTCTCACCGAAGGCGTGCTGGCGGCGCAGGGCGATGCGGCCGAGGGGTTGATGACCACGCTGCACTATGCCGACTCGCTTGCCACGCCGCGCAACAAGGCATTCCGCGCCGCGTACGCGAAGATGTTCAAGACGGAGCCGGATGTGTACGCCGTGCAAGGTTACGACACCGGTCTGCTGCTCGCTCAGGCGCTGGACCAGGTCAAGGGCGACATCTCCAGCCAGAAGGCCGTGGTCGCGGCCATGGAATCGGCGGTCATCGACAGCCCTCGCGGGCCATGGAAAATGTCGAGGGCCCACAACCCGGTGCAGGACATCTACCTGCGCCGCGTCGAGAAGGGCGACAACAAAGTGATTGGGGTGGCGTGGAAGGCGCTCGAGGACCCCGCTCGCGGCTGTCGCCTCGGCTAGCGCCAGGGAAGAGGGGCGAGGGACGAGGGGTGAGGGTGAATTCATCCCTTAGTCTCTCGCTGGTTTATTGGTCGACTCGTTCTCGAAAGTAGAATTCGTGAGTTTCTTCGCCTTCCCTGAATTGCTCGTAGGTATTGATGCAACTTGGGTCGACCGGCCTCCGAAGGCTGCCTTTCCCTCGCCCCTCGCCCCTCGTTCCTCGCCCCTGTAATGGACCTCCCCACCTTCCTTATCCAACTGCTCAACGCCGTGCAATACGGCCTGCTGCTGTTCCTCGTCGCCGGCGGGCTGACTTTGATTTTCGGCATCATGGGCATCATCAATCTCGCCCACGGCAGCTTCTACATGGTCGGGGCCTACCTGGCGTGGTCGCTGACCTCCGCGTTCGGCAGCCTGTGGCTGGCGATTCCCGCCGGCATCGTGCTCTCCGTCCTGCTGGGCATCGTGATTGAGTGGCTGCTGATCCGGCGGCTTTACAAGCTGGATCACCTGCAGCAGGTGCTGCTTACATTCGGGCTGATCCTCGTCGTCGAGGAATTGCGCAGCATCCTCTGGGGCAACGACGTGCATGGCGTCCCGGTGCCCGATCCGCTGACGGCTTCCATCGCCCTGACCGATACGCTCTCCTATCCCGTCTACCGGTTGTGGATCTCGGCGGTCTGCATTGTGTTCGCCGTGCTGCTGTATCTGTTGATCCAGCGCACGCGCCTCGGCATGATCATCCGCGCCGGCGCAACGAATCGCGAGATGGTGCAGTCTCTCGGCATCAATATCGGCTTGCTGTACCGCTTCGTCTTCGCGCTCGGCGTCGCACTGGCGGCGTTCGCGGGCATGATCGCTGCGCCGGTCTCGTCGGTCTTCCCCGGCATGGGCAACCAGGTCCTGATCCTCTGCTTCGTTGTGGTCGTCATCGGCGGCATCGGTTCGGTGAAGGGCGCGCTCATCGCGGCACTGCTGATCGGACTCGTCGATACCTTCGGCAAGGTGGTGGAACTGCAGATCGGCAGCCTGCGGCTGCTGCCTGAGCTTGCCGGCATGAGCGTTTACCTGCTGATGGCCGCTGTCTTGCTGTGGCGGCCGGCAGGCCTGTTCGGGAGAAAATCCTGAATCGCCACGTCGCGTGGTGGGTCGCCGCAGTCGTTGTGGCCGGGGTTCTGGCCGCACTGCCTTTCTTCGGCGAAAAGTTCACGGTGCAGTTCGTGACCCGCGTGCTGATCATGGCGATTTTCGCCATGAGCCTGAATCTCCTGGTCGGCTTCACCGGACTGGTGAGCCTCGGCCATGCCGCCTTTTTTGGCGTGGCCGGCTACTGCCTTGCGCTGGCAAGTCCGCAATACCAGGCAGCAAGCCTGTGGACCAGCCTGCCGCTGGCCATGCTTGCATCGGGCCTGCTCGCGCTGGTCATCGGCTTGCTGGTGCTGCGCACCAGCGGCGTCTATTTCATCATGGCGACGCTGGCGTTCGCCCAAATGGTTTACTTCGTGTTCCACGACTCCGGCATTGCCGGCGGCTCCGACGGAATCTATATTTACGCGCGGCCGGACGCTTCGATCCTGGGCTGGCGGCCGCTCGACCTGGAGCAGTTCGCCGACCTGCATTTCCTGGTGCTCGCGTTATTCCTGTTCGCATTCGGGTTCATCAGGCTGCTGCGTGATTCGCTGTTCGGCCGTGTCATCGCTGGCATCCGCGTCAACGAGCATCGCATGCGCTCACTGGGCTTCGCGACCTTTCGCTACAAGCTGGCCTGTTTCGTGGTCGCCGGGATGATTGCCGGACTTGCGGGCTATCTCGCGGCCGTGCAGTACGGCGTGGTCAATCCGGAAATGCTCGGTTGGCACTTGTCCGGCACGGTTCTGATGATGGTGATCCTTGGCGGAATGGGAACGCTAACCGGTCCAGTTATCGGCGCCGCCGCGATGCTGTTGCTGGAGATGGTTCTGCAATCCTTGCCCGAGACCGGCGGAGTCGGCCTCGGCAGGCACTGGCAATTGCCCATGGGCATCGTCATCGTGCTGGTCGCTTTATTCCTCCCGCGCGGCCTCGCGGGACTGCTGGCGCGGCGCCGCGCGCCGGTCGCGGACCATGACTGAGTTCCTGCTGCAGACGCACGACCTGTCGCGTCGCTTCGGCGGCCTCGCGGCTGTCGGCGGCGTATCGCTCGGTGTGGCGATGGGACAGGTGCATGCCGTCATCGGTCCCAACGGCGCGGGCAAGAGCACGCTCATCAACCTGCTGTCGGGCGACCTCGCTCCGAGTTCGGGTCGCATTGTTTTCGAAGGAAGCGATATCGGCGGCCTCGCGCCCGATCGCATCTCGCAACTGGGCATCGGCCGCAGCTACCAGAAGACCAACGTTTTTCCGCCGTTCACCGTGCTGGAGAACTGCCGACTCGCCGCGCAGTCGCGCCTGGCGAACTCCATGCGTTTCTTCAAGGCCGCGGATCGATACGAGGCCGTGGTCGAATCGGCACGTGGGGCGCTGCGGCAAGCAGGCCTCGACGGCAGGGAACGCGCCTTGGTCGCCGATCTGTCGCACGGCGAACGCCGTCAGGTCGAGATCGCCATGGCGCTGGCAACGCGCCCGCGCGTCCTGCTGCTCGATGAACCTCTCGCCGGCATGGGAGCGGAAGAATCGCAACGCATTACCGCCCTGCTGGGGACGCTGGCAGCCGATCACGCCATTGTCCTGGTCGAGCACGACATGGATGCCGTATTCGCACTGGCGCATACGCTGACCGTGATGGTGAACGGCAAGGTCCTCGAATCCGGCCCGCCCGCCCAGATCCGCGCCAGCCGCGCTGTGCAGGCGGCTTATCTTGGGGTGGATAGTGCCTAGATCTTTTTTCACCGCAGAGGCGCGGAAGCGCAGAGAAAATCCGCAGAGGAAAGAGAAATGAATGGGAAACGTCACGACATCGGCAATCATGTGAATATGTCCATAATTTGCCGTCCGATGACACACAGCCAGTTTTTCTCTGCGCTTCCTCTGCGCCTCCGCGCCTCTGCGGTTAGAGTTAAGCTTGAAAAGATCTGCGGTGAGATGTATGCCTGAGACTCTCTTAAGAGCCGAAGGCATACACGCGTGGTACGGCACCAGCCACGTGCTGCACGGCGTGGACTTCGCCGTGGAGCGGGGGCAGACGATCGGCCTGATGGGCCGCAACGGGATGGGCAAGACCACGCTGTTGCGAAGCATCCTGGGCCTGTTGCCGCCGAAGGAAGGGCGTGTCCTGTTGCGCGGCGAGGACGTTACGCGCGCTGCACCGCATCGCATCGCGCGTGCCGGCGTGGCTTACGTTCCCGAAGGTCGCGGTATTTTTCCGAACCTCAGCGTCAGGGAGAACCTGGTCATGGCGGCGCGGGCGGGCATCGATGGCGGCCGTGGCTGGACGCTCGAACGCGTCCTCGCTATGTTTCCGCGCCTGGCGGAGCGTCTGGAGTTCGGCGGCCAGCAACTTTCTGGTGGCGAGCAGCAGATGCTCACCATCGGCCGGGCGCTGATGACCAATCCCGACCTGCTCATTCTCGACGAAGCGACCGAAGGCCTTGCACCGCTGATCGCGCGCGAAATCTGGGCCATCCTCGGCCAGTTAAGCCAGTCCGGTGTGTCGGCGGTCATTGTCGACAAGAATTTCGCCGCGGTCTCGACGGTTGCCGACCGCATCGTGGTGCTGGTCAAAGGCGCCGTGGTTTTCGAGGGGATCCCCGGCGACCTGCGGCGCGACCCGGCAACCCTGCACCGTCACCTGGGGATCTGAGTGTTCGTCCAGGCAGGTGGCCACCGCCTTGAATACGTAACCTGTCCTCCCGGGCGTTTGTCCGGCACGGCTGCTGCCACCCGCCCGACGCTCGTGTTCCTGCACGAAGGCCTCGGCTCCGTCGCCCTATGGAAGAGCTTCCCCCTCAAGGTTGCGGAAGCGTCGGGTTGTCCTGCGCTGGTGTATTCGCGCTACGGTTACGGCAAGTCGGACAGGCTGCTGGCACCGCGCACCGTGGACTACATGCATCGCGAGGCACTCGACGTGCTGCCCGAGGTTCTCGACCGGCTCGGCATCGACAATCCCATCCTGGTCGGCCACAGCGATGGTGCCTCCATCGCACTCATCCATGCCGGCGCCGGAAAACGCCCGGTGCTAGGTGTCGTGGCCATGGCGCCGCATGTCTTTGTCGAGGACATCACGGTGAAGAGCATTGCGGAGGCGGGCGAAACGTTCCGCACCACCGACCTGCCGCAACGCCTCGGCCGCTACCACGACGACGTCGCATCCACCTTCCGGGGCTGGAACGATATCTGGCTGCACCCGGACTTCCGCCGTTGGAACATCGAGGAAGTCCTGCCCAGGATCCGCTGCCCGGTGCTGCTGATCCAGGGCGAGGACGACCAGTACGGCACTGCCGTCCAGGTGGAAGCGATCGCCCGGCTGGTTTCCGGCCCGGTGGAAACCCTGATGCTGCCCGACTGCGCGCACTCGCCGCATCATGAACAAAATGACCCAACCCTGGCCGCCATCGTGGAATTCGCAGCAGGGATCGGCAGGCCGCGCTGAGCCGTCTGTTACACTGGATTCGTTGTCTCCCCTCGAATTAACTCCCCAGGAACACCGCTCACCATGTTGAAAGGCAAATCCGTCATCGTTACCGGGTCCACCAGCGGCATCGGGCTCGGCATCGCACGTGCGTTCGCCGCGCAGGGCTGCAACGTCATGCTCAACGGCTTCGGCGACGGAATCGGCATCGAGAAACTGCGCGCCGCGCTGGCAGCGGAGCACAAGGTCACCGTGCTGTACTCCTCCGCCGACATGGGCCATGCCGTCGAGATCGCCGCCATGATCGACCAGACGAAGCGGCGCTTCGGCACCGTCGACATCCTGGTCAACAATGCCGGAATCCAGCATGTCGCGCCGGTGGAAGAGTTCCCGGCCGATAAATGGGATCAGATCCTGGCTGTCAATCTTTCCTCGGCCTTCCATGGCATCCGCGCGGCGCTGCCGGGGATGAAGGAAAAAGGCTGGGGGCGCATCATCAACATTGCCTCCGCCCATGGCCTGGTCGCGTCGCCGTTCAAGTCGGCTTATGTCGCCGCCAAGCACGGCTTGGTCGGGCTCACCAAAACCGTTGCGCTGGAAACCGCCGGCAGCGGCATCACCTGCAATGCCGTCTGCCCGGGCTTCGTGCTGACTCCGCTGGTGGAAACCCAGATCCAGGACCGGGCAAGGGAGCGAGGCATCTCCCGTGAGGATGCGATAAAGAACGTGGTCCTCGAACGCCAGCCGTCGAAGGAATTCGTCAAGATCGAAGAAGTCGCCGCGCTGACCGTGTTCCTCGCCGGGGATTCAGCGGCGTCGATTACCGGCGCAGCGTATTCGATAGACGGTGGTTGGACGGCGCAATAAGACTGGGGGCCGTGGGTCGCGGTACGAGGGCCGCGTAAATTCAGGAAGCCAGAGGCCTGAAGAATTTCACTCGGCCCACGGCCCGCGTACCTCGGCCCTGCTTTTACCCGGCCCTCGTACCGCAACCCTCGTACCGCAACCCTCGTACCGCAACCCTCGGCCCTGCTTCTATTCGGCCTTAGGCGTTACCGGGAGGTGACGCGAGTTACATCTTCTTCCAATCCCCCGCCTGTTCGAACGCATAGGCCGCTCGGTAGATGGTGGCTTCGTCGTAGTGCTTGCCGATCAGCATGGCGCCGATCGGCAGGCCGTCGACGAAACCGCAGGGCATAGTCATCGCCGGGTGGTGGGTGATGTCGAAGGGGCAGGTGTTGCCGATCATTTCCAGGGCGCGCAGGAAATACTCCTCGCGCGAGCAGCCCGGCGCGGGCAGGGGCTGGGACTTCATCGGCATGGTCGGCATCAGCAGCAAGTCGTATTTCGCCAGTTCGGCATCGTAGGCTTCGATCAGGCGCTTGGTGATGTTCATCGCCTTGCCATAGTAATGGCTGCCGTGATACTTCTTGATGTACACGCCCAGCGTCGTCAGCACTTTGGTCGTCTCGGACAACTCGTTCGCGCGCAGTTGCCAGCCATGCAGCTTGTCTATCATGCTGGTCACGTAGAGGTCCGGCCGGCTCAGGCCGTAGCCATCACCGAACATCATGGTTTGGGTGATGCCTTCCACGCCGATCGGCGTCCACAGCACCGGCCCGATCAGGTGAGCGGGAATGGAGATCTCGTCCACTTTCGCGCCCAGTTTCTTGAACATCTCCGCGGCCTTTTTCACCTTTGCATCGGACGCGGCTTCCGATTCCGGCCGGCCGAAGCCTTCCTTGACGATGCCGATCTTCAAGTCCTTGACGCCGCCGTCGAGCATCTTCGAGTACTTCACCTTTTTCGGCGTGCCGTACTGGCGCGGATCGTAGCCGTCGGGTCCGGCCATGATTTCGAGCATCAGGGCGTTGTCGGCCACGGTGGCTGTCATCGGCCCGGTATGGTCGATGTAGATCTCGATCGGCATGATGCCGGTGTAGGGCACCAGGCCGTGCGTCGGTTTCATGCCGTAGATGCCGCACCAGGAAGCGGGCATGCGGACCGAGCCGCCCTGGTCGCCGCCGATGGCCATGTCCGCTTCGCCGAGCGCCACCGTCACGCCGCTGCCGGAAGATGAACCGCCGGCGGAGAATCCCATCTTGTACGGGTTGTGCACCGGGCCCTTGGCACCGGTATGGCTGCCGCCGGAGATGCAGTAGGACTCGCAATGCGTCTTGCCGATGATTTCCGCACCGGCATCGAGCAGGCGCGCGACGATGGTCGCGTCGATCTCCGGCACATAGCCTTCCAGGATGGAGTTGCCGTTCATCATCGGCACGCCGGCCACCATCACGTTGTCCTTGATTGCGATTTTCTTGCCCTTGAGCGGGCCGGACGATGCGCCCTTGATGGACGTCTTCACGTACCAGGCATTGCGCGTATTCTCGGAAGGATCCGGAAAATAGCCCGGCGTGCGCGGATACTTCACCGGCGGCAGATAGTCCGGCATCGCGTCGACCATGTTGTAGGCGTCGATGTTGGGTTTGATCAGCCCGAGGTAGGACTTCACATCGTCCTCGGTGAGCGCAAGGCCCACTTCTTCAGCGGCGTCCCAGATTTGTTCGGGCGTCGGATACTGCACCATGATGGCCTCCTTTGTTGTTAAAAAATGCCCCGATCTGATATCAGGGTGCGAGCAAACGCAGTAGTTCGGGATCGTTTCGGATTTTTTCCGATTCGCCGCTCAACGCAATGCGGCCGCGGTCCATGACATAACAAAATTGTGAAACCTCCAGCGCCAGCTTCAGGTTCTGCTCGACGATGACGACGGCGATCTTCTTTGCCAGTTGATCCAGCCGTTCGGCGATCTCGTCGACGAGGCCGTGCCACACCCCCTCGGTCGGCTCGTCGAGCATCAGCAGATAAGGGCGGGCCAGCAGAGCGCGGCTGATGGCCAGCATCTTGCGCTCCCCGCCGGACAGGGTTCCCGCCTGCTGCGACATGCGCTGGCCCAGCTTGGGGAACAGCAACAGGACTTCTTCGATGCTGTCCTCGCCCCTGACCGTTGCCATCGCGCCCACGAGCAGATTTTCGCGCACCGTCAGCTTTGCGAACACGCCGTGTTCCTGCGGCACGTAACCGATTCCTTTGCGCACGCGCTGTTCGGTGCGCAGCCGGGTAGTATCGACTTTGTCGAAGTGGACCGTGCCTTGCGCCGGCTTCAGGTCGCCCGAGAGGGTTTTCAGAAGCGTGGTCTTGCCCGCGCCGTTGCGCCCGAGAATGGCCACGCCGCCGCGCGACGGCACCCTGAGCGAAACATCGAACAGCGCCTGGCTGGTGCCGTAGTAAGTGCACAGGCCCGCCGCCTCGAGCAGCGGACCGGCGGGTAGCGTATCAGGCATGGGAAAGGTAGGCCTCCTTGACCTTCTCGCTGTTCTGCACGATCCGCGTGGGACCGCTGTCGACGATCTGGCCTTGGTCGAGCACCGTCAGCGTATCGCAGATGTCGCGGATGAAATCCAGGTCGTGTTCCACGATCAGCAGCGAGCAGCGATCCTTGATCGGGGCAAGCAGGTCGCCGGTGGCGCGCCGCTCCTGCGGGCTCATGCCGGCGGTCGGCTCGTCGAGCAGCAGCAGTCTGGGTTCACGCGCCAGCGCCATCGCGATCTCGAGCCATTGCTGCTGGCCGTGCGAGAGCGCGCCCGCAAGTTCGTCGGCACGTCCGTCGAGGCGGAACTGCGCCAGCATGTCCATGATGCGTGCATGCAGGGGCCCGCGCGTTCGCGACAAGAGCAACGCCGTCATCGTATCCTGCGCCTGCACCGCCAACAGAACGTTGTCGTAGACACTCAATGCCGGCAGGATGCTGGTGATCTGGAATTTCAGGCTCATGCCGGCGCGCGAGCGCTCCGCCGGCGTCGCGCTGGTGATGTCGTTGCCGAGGAAGGTGATCGTGCCCCCGCTTGGCGTTTCAGCGCCGGCAATTGATTTCAGCAACGTGCTCTTGCCCGATCCGTTGGGCCCGATCAGCCCGTGGAACGAGCGCTCCGTGACAGTCAGGTCCACGCCGTCGAGTGCGGTGAGCGTCGCGTAGATTTTCCTGACGCCCCTCGCTTCGAGGATGCTCGCAGATGCCGCGGAAGCGTTCATGTGACTTCGTTCACCGCGGCCGCGACTTCCCTGTCGTTCTTCGGTTTTGGCGTGCGCCTTCCAAAAGATCCGACGCGCTCGCGCGACGTCACCAGGAATCCGATCAATCCTGTCGGCTTGAACATCACGACGATCAGCAGCAGGAGCCCGAGTGCGATCGGCCAGCCGGTTTCCCATAGTTGCGAGAGATAAAAGCTGAACAGGTCGATCATGGCGACGCCGACAATGCCGCCGATAAGCGTGCCGACTCCACCGAACAGCACGTACAACACCACCTGTGTCGACAGCACGGGTCCGAGCTGGCCCGGTCCGACGTAACCTTCGTGGAAGGCGTACAGCCCGCCGCTCAGGCCGGCGACCAACCCGGCTATCGCGAACACCACGCCCTTGTAGTTCTGCACGTGATAGCCGAAAAAAGCGATGCGCGCCTCCTGGTCGCGGATGCCGGCGAGCACAAGACCGAACTGGGAGCGCGTCAGCCAGCGCAAGCCCACGTAGACCAGCGCCAGGATGGACAGCGAAAGGTAGTAGAAGACCGGACCTTCGGCAATCTCATGGCCGAACACGGTCATTCGCGGCAGCGACGGGATGCCGTTTTGTCCACCGACGTAGGACCAGCCTCGCGCCAGGCGCTCCACGACATAAGAACCGGCCAAAGTGCCGAGCGCGACGAAAACGCTGGTCGGCACGCGCTTGCCGAGAATGACGAGAAACGCGAGTGCAACCGACACCACGAGTCCCGCCAGCGCGGCAACCGGCAACAGAAGCAGGATCGAAGTGATGCCGGCCTTGGTGGCAAGCAATGCGCAACAATAGCCGGCCACGCCAAAGAACAACGCCTGGCCGAACGACAGGATGCCGGCATAACCCCACACCAGATCGAAAGACAACGCCAGCAAGCCAAGGATGAACACGCGCGTGACAAACAGCACCCAGAAATCATCGATCGCAAGCGGCAGCAGCAGGAACAGCACGAGCAGCACGCCCTCGATCCAGGGGATCACGCGCCGGCCGGGCTTGCTCGTCGAAGCTGGAGTGGTTGGGGTCATCTATCTGTTACCGGTTCCTAATGCAAGCTCTCACCGCGGAGGACGCAGAGGACGCGGAGGAAAAACGGAGCAATGGTGTTCGAATGTTGAACCGCTCATCGCCTGACGAACCATCGAAGGGACGAATGGCGATATCCGAATAGCACGGCCTCCAAGTTAAGTATTTACTTCCTCGTTCTTTCTTTTCCTCCGCGTCCTCCGCGTCCTCTGCGGTTCGCGCTGTCCTTTTAGATCAGCCGCACTCGCCCGGCATGACCGCACCCTTGCTTTTTTCGACGATCTCGTACTTACCGCCCTTGGATACCGCGGTATACATGTTCATTTTCACATGGCGGGTGCCGGGCACCATCTCGCAGCCTCCGCCGGGGCCCTCGCTGATCTTGGCGTGATCCAGCGCTACAGCCACAGGTTCGCGCTTGACGCTCTTGGCTTCCTTCACCGCGGCTTCCCACAATTTGATGCCGCGGTACATGCCGGTCGAGCCGCTGCCTGCGGTGAACAGAGCTTTTTCGCCGTACAACTTGGCGTACTGCGCCTGCATCTGGTTGCCGAAAGGGTCGTTGACTGCCCTGAAGTAGTCCAGGCAACTCGCCAGACCTTCGATTTCATGCGCCGGCGTGATTCCCAACGCATTTTCGTCGTAGTAGACGCAGGCCAGCCGCCCGCCCCTTTTCTGGAAGCCCGCCTCGTTGAGTTGCTTGAAGAATGCCGCGACCCCGGGTGGAATGGTGGTGTTGAAGACCACGTTGACCCCGCTCGACATGATCTTGTTCACGGCGGCGCTGTACTCGTTGTGGTCGACCGGGAAATATTCCTCTCCGATCACCTCGCCCCCGTTCTTGACGATCGTCTTGCGCGCGTATTCGTTGAGCACGTGCGGCCAGACATAGTCGGCGGAGGGGAGGTAGAATTTTTTGCCGCCGTTCTTGATCAGCCAGGGGATGAAGGTGTCGCACTGCTGTGCCGGCGTCGGGCCGGTGCAGAACAGGAAGGGCATGCATTCCTTGCCTTCATACAACTGCGGATAGATATAGAGCGTCTTGCCGCGGTTGACGATCGTGTCCTTGATGGCGTTGCGCATGGAACTGGTAATGCCGCCGAACACAACGTCGACCTTGTCCTGCGTCACCAGCTTGCGCACCTTGGTTACGGCAAGCTGTTCATTGGTGGCGGTGTCCTCCAGGATCATCTGTATCGGCCGGCCGATCAGGCCCCCGCTCGCGTTGATCTGCTCGATCGCCATCTTCGCAACCTGCGAATTGGGGATGCCCCCCCAACTGATGGGGCCGGTGAGGTCGGTCGCAATTCCCACCTTGATGGGGTCAGCCGCCCACACGCCCTTCGGGTTGTAAAGGTAGCTGCCGCCGCCAAGAGCGATCATGCCCGAGAGCAGGCTGGCGCGTTGCAGGAAAAGCCGTCGCGAAGCAGACGGCGGGCGGTGATTGCGATCGTCAATTGTCATTATCAGCTCCTCCACTTTGATAAAAGGCCTTCCGGCCGAAACTTCACGATCGCAATCGCGATCACGAAGACGAGAACATCTGCCACCACGGGCTTGATCGCCCAGGGTAACGCGGCGCTGGTGGCGCCTACCAGTGCCGCGCCTGCGATCGCCCCCTCGAAACCACCCATGCCGCCGAGCATGACTGCAAGGAAGGATTTGATCAGGAAGGGTACGCCCATATCCGCGCTGATCGCGTAGATCGGCACCATCAAACCGCCGGCGAGGCCGGCAAGCGCGGCACCGAACGTGAATGTAGCGGCATAGACACGAGATGTGGAAATGCCGGAGGCACGGGCAAGCGCCGGGTTTTCCAGGGCGGCACGTACCTTCAGTCCGAAGCGCGTGCGGGTGAGCAGAAGGTAGCAGCCCACCATCACGACAGCAGTAATCAGGATCACGGCCGTGCGCCAACGGGAAATGGAGATCTCGCCAAACGAAAACGAGCCGACCAGCGGAGCGGTGACCGAATAGAACTGACCGCCCAGCAACGAACGCACGCTTTCCCGCAACGCAAGTCCGATGGCATAAGTGCCAAGCATGGCGACGATCGGGGTTGCATAGAACCGGTGGATGACCACGCGTTCGAGGACCAGGCCGACCATGGCGACTGCGAAGGGCGCAGCCACCATGCCCGTCCAGACCGGCAGGCCCAGACTGTGAAACAGGTACACGGTATATCCGCCCAGCAGGACGAACTCGCCATGGGCGAAATTGAAAATTCCCATCATGCTGGCGATCACGCCGAGGCCGAGCACAACCAGCACGAAAATCGAGCTGTAAGCGAGCACGTCGAAGAAAAAAGCAACAACGCTACTCATCAGAATGGATCCTCTGAAGCAAGCCCGCCATCGTTCGCACGAAGCGTGCCCGCTTGAATTCACATCACGATGAAATCGTTAAAGCCCGGAATTAGCAATGAATCGGCCACCTGATGGTCGGATGTAACCATCCTTTTCCGGTGGCGGCGATGGTGCGGGGCCTGCACCAAACGCGCAAAGCGTGGCACCGAATTGGTGAAGGCGCAACTGGAAAAGGCCGGGCGGTCAGCGCAACAGATATTTCCTGCACAAGGGCACGCGCGTGGCCGGTTTGATGCGCAGCAAGTTTGCCGTCGGCGCGGGGCCGAGGGTCTGCGCCAGCGTGAAGCGCTCGAGTCCGGTGGGCGACAGGTGCATCATGGTGCGGGCTCCGGTGGAAAGGCAACGGAAGCGGGCCGCTGCATGAAGCGTGCCGACCGCGTATCACGGAGGCCTTGTACGCGAATGCCGCAGGCGCGCTAGACTGTGCGCCGTGCAGATGCGCCGGAGCAGTGCGAGGCGCACCGATTGATTGCGCCCGGGATCACGGAGACTGCAAATGCCGAATACCTTGCAACCGCAGATTGACGGCCCGCTGAAAGTCAGCGGCGACGCGGCGATTTTCGCCGCAGACGGGACCCTGCTCGAACAGGCCGGCGAGCTGCTGTTGTGCCGCTGCGGCCGCTCCGCCTCGAAGCCCTATTGCGACGGCTCCCACCAGGACACGGGCTTTCGCGACCGGGGCGCGGTCTCCGCCGCCTACAAAGCCAAATGCGCCGATCCCGAATCCACCGGCGGCGTACTCAAACTCAGCCTGCGTCCCAACGGGCCGATCCGTTGCCTCGGCGACATGCGCATCGACGATCCTTCGGGCGCCCTCGGCTGGACCGGCAAGCAGGCCTTCCTCTGCCGCTGCGGCGAGTCGAAGAACAAGCCGTTCTGCGACGGGACGCACCGCGAAAGCGGATTTACATCCGATTGACGCGAAGGCACGAGGCACGAGGCAAAGAAGAGTACAGACCTCCCAATAAAAAAACGCGGACATGCCGCGTCTTTTTTATTTCCGAGAAAGCATTATTGCCTCGTTCCTCGTTCCTGGTGCCTGGTGCTTAACCAGGCACGTTGGCGGACGATTCATCGGGAACAATCACGTTTCCGATGAGCTTGTCCCGCATCCTGCGGCCTTCGATGAACTTCCATTTCATCGGGTGTTCCTCGGGCTGCGGGCGCAGCAGGGAGTCGACGTAATCGGCGGCATTCTCGATTGGCGGTAGGGGGGTCTTCTTGTCCATATGGGGAGGGACCGGCTGTGAAGGATCGACAAGCTAGCACGCTGGTATGGGTGCTTTGTGACAGTTTATTGACAGTGATTACGCCATGTAAAAGCGCGGCGCATTCAAGAGGCTACAGGCTCCTTCTGAGCCTGCATCGATGGGGCGATGCTCAAGATTTGCACAGCCGCCTCATGCATTTTGGGGCCAGTGGACGCTCAGTTCGAGAATATGCGCCACAGCGCGCTGCCGAAGCGGCCGATTGCCAGCACGCTGAATACCGCGGCTGTCAGCGCAACGATTACAACCAGCGTCCGCGATTCCGTCGTCTTGTTGCGGAATGCCGCCCACGACAGCTTTAAGGCGGCCAGCGAAAACGCGGGCACGATCAGCAGCAGCGGAAGCATCAGCAGATAAGCGAAAGTGGATTGCTGGTCGAGCGGCACGCGCGACAACATGTTGCCGAACCACAATGTGCCCGCACCGATCGCCAGCGCCGCGCCGCCGGCTTTGGGGGCCGAACGCTCCCACCATGTCTGTACCGGTTCGTCGCCGGCGGAATCCTGATCTGATTCCTGCGCCGGGTCCCCGGTGTCCTGCGGGTGTCTGGATTCCCCGGCCGTCATGCTCCCGCCTGTTTCAGTTTTTCGCGGATGTCCTCGATGCGCTTGCGGTTTACGCCGAAATCGCTGTAGCCGACGCGAGAGGCCGAACGCACCTGGATGACCTTGTCGTACGCCGGCAGGAAGAACTCGACGTCGTCGACGAAGCCCATCAGCGCGCTCTCGTACTCGGCATACAGGTAGTCGTGCGTCTCCTCGATGATGCGGGCGCGCGGAATGTTGCCGATGATGGACCGGAGCTTGCGGATCACTTCCTCGCGCGTGCCGGTATAGGCCAGCGGCGCGATCGCGTGCGCCTTGTCCGCTCTCTGGCTGCTCACCGCGTTAAGGGACGAAGGCACTTCCTTGAGCTTGCCGTTTCTCACGCCGAGGCCATGCGGCCGTGTGCCGCTGAACAATCCCATCCTGGGGCCCGCTCCTGAAATAGTTAAGGCGTGTACGCGATCATACGCTTGGCAGGACTTTTACACCGTGGCCCCGATCTTGTGCAACACTGGCCACGATCCGGACCACAAGGCAGAACAAAATGCCGGTCAACCCCCTCTTTTCCTGGATTGCCGCCCCGCTCGGCCTGGTTGCCGCGCTCGGGGTGATTGCGGCCGGGCAGGCCCCGCTCGAGGACATCGACCTTTCCGCCGGTGCCTTTACCACCACCCGCGCCGACAAGCAGGCCTACTCCGAGCCAGCCGCGGTGCTCGATACCCGGCAGCGGCAGCTCTTCATGGCGGGACGCAGCGTGTTCCATCGCCAGTGGGCGTCGGTGAACTCTCTGAACGGCGACTGGGGACTGGGACCCACTTTCATCGCCGACCGCTGCAGCACCTGCCACGTCAATACCGGGCGCGGCAAGCCGCCCGAGACCGGCGAACAAATGCTCTCCATGCTGGTGCGGCTGAGCGTTCCCGGCAGCGACGCGCATGGCGCGCCGAAGGCGCATCCGAACTACGGCGACCAGTTGCAGAACCGCGCGCTCGACGGGACGCATGTGGATTTCGCCTACGCGGGCGCGCCGGTGCCGCGAGAGGCGGACGTCTATCTCGACTGGGAGGAGCGCCGCGTCACGCTGCCCGATGGCGAGACGGTCGAGCTGCGTTCACCGAAGCTGCGCATCGAGAATCCCAACTTCGGCCCGCTCGGCGATAACACCGCGACCTCGGTGCGCATCGCGCAGCCGATCTTCGGCCTGGGACTGCTGGAAGCGGTGCCGGAGCAAACACTGGAGGACATTGCGCGCAGACAGAAAGCGGCGGGCTTCAACGGCCGGCCTAACTATGTGTGGGATTCCATCGGCAAGCGGCGGATGTTCGGCCGGTTTGGATGGAAGGCGAACCAGCCTTCGCTAAAGCAGCAGATTGCCTCCGCCGCAATCGGCGACATGGGTGTGGCGTCGCGCTTCTTCCCCGACCAGAACTGTCCGCGGGTGCAGGAGATCTGCGCGCGTCACCTGCCGGGCAACGTCCCCGAACTCGGGAGCAGTGAAATCGATACCCTCGAATTGTGGCTGCGCGGCCTCGCCGTGCCCGCGCGGCGGAACATGCGCGATCCCGAAGTGCAGAAGGGAGAACGGTTGTTCGCGCAGGCGCAATGTTCCGTCTGCCACGTGCCGGAACTGAAGACCGGCGTGTCCGCGCAGATGCGCCAGCTTTCGAACCAGGCCTTCCGCGCCTACACCGACCTGCTGCTGCACGACATGGGCGACGAACTCGCCGACGGCCGACCCGACTTCCTTGCCGGCCCGCGCGACTGGCGCACGCCGCCGCTATGGGGGCTGGGCCTGTCGCAGACGGTCAGCGGCAGCACGGCAATGCTGCACGACGGCCGCGCGCGCAACGTGACCGAAGCGATCCTCTGGCATGGCGGCGAAGCGGCGGGCTCGCGTGACGCGTTCCGGAACATGACGCGAGCCGAGCGGGAGGCGTTGGTCAGGTTCGTCGAAGCGATTTAGCGAAGCAGTGACGAGTAACGCAAAAACCCGGGGCCGAGGTACGCGGGCCGCGGGCCGAGTAAGTTCGAAGGACAGAAACTCCAGAACTTTCCACCCGGCCCGCGGCCCCGGTTCCTCTTTTCATTCAAGCGAGACTTTGCGTCTTTATTTCACTCGTACCGCAGCCCGCGTACCTCGGCCCTGCTTTTCAGGCGCGAGGGGGTCCGTAGTTCCTCATTTTCCTTTCGCCCGCGGTCCGGTTTTGCGCCGCGCTTTCTGTTCGATTTCCTCGTCGGTAGTGCCGAGCTGCGCTTCCTCGGCCTGGTCGAGGCCGCCGCCCAGGCCCGCTTCGTCCGCCCCGACGATGCGGTCGGTCTCGATATCGCCATTGGCGCGCACGGTGGATTCCCGGCCGGCGCTCGGATGCTCGCCGGTGCCGTTGCGATCGCTGTTGTCGTCGAGGTCATCGTCGCCGATGCTGGCGACGCCGTAGGCGCCGTCCTTGTCCGTGTCGGCCACGTCGGAACCGCTGTCGGAACTGTCGCTTGGACCGAGAGAGCGGGTGTCGTGTCCCTTCTGGGTCTTGCGCGCCTTGCCGCCGGCGGGAAAGTTATCGGGATCGAGCGTGCTCTTGCCTGCCATGATGGACCTCCGTTCGTGAAGGGGCGCATTGCTGCGCGGGGTACAGATGCGGCCATGTCAAGATACGACTGGGTCGATGCAATCCGGTTCGCCGGCAGGCGGGAAATAGGCCGGATGGCACACGGGCTCCGGAACTCAGCGTACCGCCCCGAAGTCCCATTGGTTGGCGTCCTCCGTTCGCGTGATTTCCGGCATGCGGAGGGTGCCATTTTCACTCTTTGGAGGCTCCTCCCATGAAGACCCCGGCATCCGAACGAAGCCTTCCTTGCCCAAGGCAAGCTGCCAATGCCGATCCTCTGCTACGGCGGTGCGAAGGGACGGGGACGCGGCTCGCTGGCGCGGGAATCCTGGCAGCGCGTGGCAGGTAACGTGCGCGGTGGCGTGGTAGAGGATTGCGGACCCTGGATTCCGGAAGAGAAGCCGGAATGGGCGGTGGAAGAGATCCTCCGGTTCTTTGGCGAAGAGGCTTAACCATGAATGCGAAGACTCGTCCGCAGGCAATTTCGAAGCACCTCGTCGAAACCGACCGCGCGATCGTGACGGAATGGCGCTTCGCGCCCGGCGCAGAAACGGGATGGCACAGGCACGAGCACGACTACGTGGTCGTGGTGCTGACGGCAGGCAAGCTCATGCAGGAGACTGCGAACGGAGAGATCGTGACCGAGCTGGCGGCCGGGCAGTCCTACGCCCGCAACGTCGGGGTCGAGCACAACGTGGTGAATCCGAACGCGCACGAGTTCGTGTTTGTCGAAGTCGAACTGAAGTGATTTAAAGATTACTGCGCATCACGCGCCGCAAGCGGCACACACCCCTGCGGGTGCATGTGAGTCTGCCCTTGAGTCACGAAGGACACGAAGGGACACGAAGAAGTACGAAGAGATCAATGTATCAAATGTGACGTCTCTAGTTTCAATGGACGATGGACTCGAATCGACGGAACACAAAATCACCCCGCTTTGTCTTTCTTCGTGCCCCTTCGTGCCCCTTCGTGTTCTTCGTGGCTGCTACGCTTCAAGTGTTCCCTTGTTCGTGGTGAGATGTAATCCTGCGGGTTTGGATGTCTCGCTTAAGCAGATTCCTGCAACATGGTGCCGCGGCATTTCTCCGTCCCGCAGCCGCAGCCATGCGCCTTGCGCGTGCGCGCGCTGATGTGCCCATCCCAGGTCAGTTGATAGTCGTACGTGAGTTCCTCGCCGGCGCGGATCGAACGCATCGCGTGGATGAACATCCGACCATCGTCATCCTCGATCGCCTCGCAGTTTGGATCGCAACTGTGATTGATCCAGCGTGCCGCGTTGCCCTTGATTCCCGCATCGATCACGGTGCCGTCGCTCAGTTCGAATATGAAGGTATGGTGGGGATTGGCCGGATCGCTTGGGGGGCGCTCGCAGGCTTCCTCCATGCTTGAGCGGACGCCGCGATACTCGATAATGCGGGCGCCTTTGCGGAGTGACTCTTTGGCGAAAACGCCCTTGCCGTGTATGAGTGACGACCGGGTGATGTACCGTCGTCTGGAGCTGGATATGTTCATTTGTGGCAAGAAATAGGACGAGGCTGCAACTTGTAAAGCTGAACGCACGCCGCATGGATGTTGGGGAGGGCGAATTATATATCCAGTCTATTGAAAACTGGCGGGCAACGGCGCCCGGTCCGGCAGTAACACCTTTTCAAAGCAAGGGAAGGATAGAGTGGGTCGACACAACCGTGCCGGCTGCGGATGAAATTGCCATCGGGCGGGTCACCCAGAGGTCGTATTTCATGACTTTCCCTTTCCCTTTCCCTTTCGCTTTCCTTTGCGTACCCCTCAAGGGGGTATATAAGTGAATCCTTTGCGTCTTTGCGGTGAAATGACCTGGTTAACAAGGAAAGAAGCCATGGCATACGATCTGTTGATCAGGAACGGTTTGGTTGTAGATGGCACCGGCACCCTGGGCCGGCATGCGGACGTGGCGGTCGCGGACGGGAGGATCGTTGAGATCGGGAAGCTGACCGGCAGCGCGCGGCAGACGATCGACGCATCGGACTGTGTCGTCTCTCCGGGATTCATCGATCCGCATACGCATTACGACGCGCAGATCTGCTGGGACAGTGCGGTCACGCCGTCGTCCTGGCATGGCGTGACCAGCGTGGTAATGGGCAACTGCGGTGTCGGTATCGCGCCCTGCCGGCCGGAGACTCGGGAGATCGCGATGCGCGATCTCGTCAACGTCGAGTCCATTCCCTTCGAGGTCCTGTCGAAGGGCATCACCTGGGACTGGGAGACATTCCCGGAGTTCATGGATGCCGCGGCACGCCGCAAGCCGTCCGTAAACCTCGGCTTCCTGGCGCCGCTGACACCCTTCCGGCACTACGTCATGGGCGAAGCGTCGATGGAGCGGGCGGCGACGCCGGAGGAAACGGGCCGGATCAAGGCGCTGCTGGGCGGAGCGATGGATGCCGGTGCTTTCGGATTCTCCAGCACGATCCTTAACCAGCATCTTGGCTACGGCGGGCGGCCGCTGGCCTGTCGCAACGCCAGCCGCGACGAGCTGAAGGCCTACGCGAACGTGCTCAAGGAGAGAAACAAGGGCGCGATCGAAGTGGCCCTGACACGACAGATCGGTGTGCTCGAGCAGGACCAGTGCGAGATGCTCGACTTCCTGCTCGACGAGAGCGGCCGTCCGGTGACCTTCATCGCCCTGTTCGACCGCGACGACATTCCGGAAGCGGTGCGCGATACGCTGAAGCGGGCCGCGCCGATGATCGCCAAAGGCGCGCGGCCGCAGACCTCGCCGCTGCCGCTCACCCGCGAAATCGACATGCAGCCCGTTTTCATTTGCGGCGTTTCCGTCCTGGAAGCGCGTGTTTACCGACAAATCGAAAGAGGCGCAGAAAGCCGTTTACCGCGATACGGCCTTCCGCAACCAGTTCCGCGAAGAACTGATGAACCCGATCGCCTTCGGCAACTGGGAGCGCATCACGCTGCACGAAGTCCGCTCGCCGGAGCTGAAACGCTTCGAGGGCCTGACGGTAGCGGAGATCGGCCGCGCCGAAGGCAAGGACGGTGTGGATGCCTTCCTCGACCTGACGCTGGCCGATGACCTCGACCTCGAATACACCATGGCGTCGTACAACACGCGCGTCGACCGCATGGCCGAATTGCTGAACAATCCGGCGATCCTGATCGGGCTTGGCGATGGCGGCGCCCACGTGGACATGTTGTGCGATTCCGGCTATCCGACTTATTTGCTCGGCACCTGGGTTCGGGATCGCGAAGTCCTGTCGCTGCCGGAAGCCATCCGTCGCCTCACTTCTGATCCGGCGGACTTGTTCGGGATCAAGGATCGCGGGCGCCTGATGCCGGGGCTGGCGGCCGACATAGCGATTTTCGATCCAGCAACGGTCGGTTCGTCGAATCGCGGCGAGCGTCGCTACGACCTGCCGGGCGGCGGCAAGAGAATGGTCATGCCGTCGCGCGGGGTCCGCTACACAATTGTGAACGGTGTCACGACCTACGCCGACGGAGAGCTTGTCGGCGCATCGGCCGGAAGGGTATTGCGGTCCTGATCGAGGCGTCAGACCAGATCAAGCGAGGGTGCCGGACCGGATGCATCCCCCGCTTCGGTCCGGCCCATCCTGCTTATCTCGACTTGGTCGAGTCCCCGAAAAATTGCCCCAGCGGAACGCTGACGTACAAGCCGAACGCAGCGACCTCGTTATAGTTGGCGATCTTCGGAAAATAAACCGCGTTCACTTTGACCGGGCCCAAATCGTAGGTAACCAGCGGGAACATGCCGACGAACACCACGCCGTGGTTGTAGGTTTTGCTGTGTACCGCCGCGACCGCGCCGCCGATTTTCCAGTTCTCACCCACCTTGAACTGGTAGCCCAGCGACAGGAATTTTGCCCAGTTTTCCCCCGAATCGTAATACGTACCAACTTCGGTAAAGGTAGTGCCGCGTTTGGTATCGCGCAGCCGGTAGTGAAGACCGAGACCCGGGTTGAACTCGTTGTCCAGGTTTTCGCGCTTAACCTTCTCACGATCCGGATGGTAGGCCAGCCCATATACGTTGACATCGAGCTTGTCGACATCGAAGCTGAAATACGACCACCGGCTTTGCTCGGACGAAACCGGCGTCGCCCCGGATGGGGTCGCGTCATCCTTGGCTTGGGCGTGCGCTGTCGCCGCGAAGGATCCCCCCAACGCCAGCGCGACAACAACGGCTTGCACTAATGACCCTGCGGAACGGCGGCGTCTTCGACATGCGGGGGTAGGTGAATTGAGGCGAGCGTCCAAAGGACCTCCTTGCAAATAGGGGGTGAAAATTCGTTGGCCATGCCTATTCGCAAGGAGTGAACCAAGAGATATATTTATATATAAAACAGTATGTTATTTAACAATACTGTAGGTTTATAACTACAATCTGTAGTAGATTAGTGACGCTCTAGGGTGCATTGCGACAACGTTGGGGTAGGGTCCTGTTTTCACGCTCGCCGGGCAGCAGGCTTCCGGGTCCAACGAACGGGGGATTTTCCGCGGGAAAGTTGGGTCGCCGAATGCTTGGCGCCAGAGCCGGTTTCGATGCCCGGTCCCGCCAGGCGATGCGGATGCCGCGCAGCGATTCGACGTTATCGCGGTATTGCGCGACGAGGTCTTGCATGCGAGGGGAAGGCCGGAGGTCTCCCTGGACACCCATTGCGCCGCGCGCCGCTTCCCATTCTTATTCCTTTTGCGGGAATGCCGCTTACCACTGCAACGGCGTTTGCGTGGATACCCTGAACGCCCTCGGCGTCGTCCCGGTGAAGCGCTTGAAGATTTTCGACAGGTGGCTCTGGTCCGAGAATCCGGTTTCGTCGGCGATCGCCGCCAGGATCTTTTCGCTTTCCTGGAGCTGTCTCTTGACCGCCTCGATGCGCAGGCGCATCACTTAGCCCAGCGGTGTCATGCCGGTCGTCCTCTTGAAGATCCGCGAGAAATGAAAGGTGCTCAGGCTGGCGGCGGTGGCGATGTTCTTCCGATGATTGCTCCTCGCAAGCTTCGCCTGGATGTACTCGATGGCGCGGCGTATCGCCCACCGGGGAGAGGGACCGGCCGGCGCCGGTCGGAAATTCCCAGCGCCTTCATACGCGAAGCCCGATTGAAACGCTTCGATGCGTGCCTCCATATTCCCTAGAACCGCGTGCCCAGCGTGATGCCGATGAACGGCGCGGTGTCGTAGTCCGCGGAAATCTCGCCCGCATCGTTCGGAAACTCGACGGTCAGCTTTCCGTTGAACATCGCACCGGCGTAGAAATCGAGCCTTGAGGCCTTGCCGAAATTTTGCGAGGCGCGCAGGAACACGGGAATCGATTCCGACTCGCCGATGCCGCCGCCGCTGGGGCCGTTGCTGTCGAGGGCGAAGCGATAGCGGCGGAAGGCTGCGCCGAAGCCGACATCGCGGCCGTTGTCGAGGGCATAGGAAAATTCCAGCCCGCCCGGTCCGGCGGGGCCGGCGGCGAACGGATTGGCGAGCTTGAGCTGGTCGGTGATGTTCCAGCTCACCGCCAGGTAGGGGAAAAACTCGGTTTCTTCTATGTCGCGGAACACCGCCAGACCCAAGCCCAAGGTCAGACGGGGCGTGAAAGCCTTGGTGGCCGAGGCCACCGCGCCGTAAATGAAGCCGTCGTCCGTATCCGCGCCGGACTCGCCCGCCCACTGCACCGCGGGCGCCAGCGCATAGCGCCACCCATTCTCGCCGGCGTAGCCGAGGCGCAGGCCGATGCCGGCGCGATGGATGTCGCCCCAGGGGGCGACGTTGCCGAAGGCCGCCGGATTGCCGAACGTCCAGTCGTCGAACTGGTAACTCAGGTTCATGCCGGCTTCGAAGCGCGCATCTATGCGCCGCATAGCCGATGCGTTGAGGAAAACGCGGCTGGCTTCCACGTCGCCGCCGCTGTCGAGGTCTGCGCCGAACTGGTGCGCGGTAGTGGCCGACAGCGCCCACGAGGTCTGCGGACCGTCGGCAGCCTGCTGTGCCAGCGCGGGCGCGCCGGTCAATAGTGCGGGAAATGAAAGCGCAATAATAGTGCGCCTTGCCGGCGCCCTGGACTTCTTCTGCATGGTGTCTCCGTTCCGAACCGTCAGGCCCCGCGCCCCGAAATGGGCTGGCCAGCCTGTCGGATCGCTTCAGGCCTCATTATGGCGGGCGGGTTTTAAGAAGTCTTTAATCCCGGTTGGGCAAAGTAGCGCCAGTTCGGACGTAAACGGTTTCGGAGACGACATACTTCATGCACATCCTGTTGGTGGAAGACGATGCCATGCCCGCGGACGCGGTCCGGGCAGGACTGCATCAGACGAGTGGAAGGTCGTGCTGCACCGTTTCGACAAGCGATCCAGGGGGAGAGGCGATTCATCGCCCACGAAGCTGCAGCGGATCGAAGCAGCGTATAAAACTTATCCTTTACAACAGGGTCGCAACAGAGGCGCGTTCTAAACGCCTGGAAGCGCGCGGTTTGGGACCCCCACCTGATCGGAGAAGTTGCCATGACGTCGACGACACTTACCGTACGTATGGTTGCAGCGATACTTGTTGCTGGCCCCCTGGGTTCGTTGGCTGCGGACTTGCCCAGGAACGGCCAATTCGAATTCACCGCATGCCTGGCGGGCAAACAGGTTTCGATCGCGCACGGACCCGATCATGGTGTCGGAATTGTGGACCTGCTGGGTACTCAGCGTTCGACCCCGCCCGGGCGGCTTTTCGACCTGACGGCCAGCCGTTGCGTTTACAGCTACGGCTACCTCGAGGGAAAGTACGAGGCGGATGGATTCTGTGAGTTTCGTGACGCGCAAGGTGACACCTATCTGCTCAGGATCCAGCGTTCGCCAGGACAAGCCGGAGTACTGGATGGGCTGCATGGGACAGGCAAGTACGCCGGAATGAACCTGCGCGGCGAATACGACTTGAGCGCCTCGTTTCCCGACACGCCTGGACACGTGAACACGTGCGTCAAGGCTTCCGGTACCTTTGGCTTTCAATGATTCCTGGGTGTAGGGTGGGCATGACGCCAGGAATGCCCGGTCGTTAACAATACCCGGTGCCCCAAGGAGAAATCGTGGCGTGGATCATTGCGAAGTACATTCTGACCGCGGCCGTCGTGGTACTCGTATCAGAACTCGCAAAGCGCAGTGACAAGCTCGGCGGTTTCGTGGCGGCCCTTCCGCTGGTTACGGTTCTGGCGCTGATCTGGCTCTACGTGGAGAAACAACCCCAGGAAAAGATCGCGAACCATGCCTGGTATACGTTCTGGTACGTCGTGCCTACGCTGCCGATGTTCCTCGCTTTTCCGCTGCTCCTGCCCCGTATCGGATTCTGGCCCACCCTGCTGGCCTGCGTCGTCATCACCGTCCTTTGTTTTTGGCTCTTCGCGCTCGCGGTTCGCCGCTTTGGCATAGAGCTGCTGTGACTTGAGTGCCGCAACGGCGTTCCGGTGAGAGAATAATCCGGACCCGACCAAAGCCGGATCAAACGAATGTCTTTTTCACCAGAGTCACGCAAGGCAGATGCGCCGAAAGTTTCCGGGGTGGATGCAATGCTCCTCGGATTCGGCATCGTCGTCGCGATGTTCCTTGCGGATGGCTTGTTCAAGGAGTGGCTGTACCGGCATTCCGCTGTCCTGTACTGGGCGTTCGACATCGCCAAGTTCGTAGTCGTACCCGCTGTTGTCCTGCGATGGCTTTACCGGAGCCATGCGGTTGCGCCTTCCCGCTACGGCCTGCAAAAGTCCGGAAAATGGGAGCATTGGCTCCGCAGCCTGGCGCTGATACTTCTGACAAGCCTGCTGCTCGCCGTCGTCTACCATTTTTCTTCAAAGCTTGCGTGGCGCATCAGCGGGACGGTACCGCCGGTGTTCACCTACAGCACCAGCGTCCCGAAGGGGTGGATGCATTTTCCGGTGGTGTTCTATTTCGCCCTTACGGCGGGCTTCGTTGAAGAAGTATTCCTGCGCGGGTTGCCGCTGCTCTATCAGCACAACCGCTTCGGCGACAACGGGTCGAAACTGGCCTACGTCGCCGTCACATCGCTTTTGTTCGGGCTCATCCATTGGGAAAATGGAACGCCGGAGATTTTCGCAACGGCGGCATTCGGCGTGGTTGCGGCGATTCTTTACCTGCAGCTTCGCAACCTGTGGCCGCTGATTGCGGCGCACGTGTTGATCGATGTGTGGTGGTTCAGTTGAACCAAAGTACTAGCAGTTCGGGGATACCCGGGTAATGCACGGTCATTACTTCGCCACGACGGCCGCTCCTCACAGCTACTTCGTATAGCAGGCGCGGACATCATGTTGCAGGGTCTTTCGCATACCGCTGCATCATCGGCGTGACGGAAATGCCGTGCAGGACGATGGAGGCCGCGACAACGCACAACACCACCTGCAGCATCCAGTCTGCAGCTTCGCCCGCGACGCCGCGGTTGAGGGCGTAGAAGAGGTAGTAGAGCGAGCCTATGCCGCGAATGCCGAACCAGGACACCATGGCCGCCTGGCGCGTGGTCATCCCTGATGCCAGCGCGAAAGGAGCGACCGCCAACGGCCGGAGGACAAGGAACAGGAGCAGGGCGAATCCCACCACCGGCCAGGAGAAATCGACAAGGCTGAGCAAGGCGCCAGTCAGGAGCACGAGTGCAAGTGCGGCGAGACGCTCGAGTTGCTCGTTGAAACTCAGAACCGCTGCCACCAGGAATGCGGGTGCATGTTTTTCATCGCTCGCAAGCTGTTCGGCGGTTCCTTTGACCTGGCTCATGTCCGGCGGCACTTCCTTGCCCGTCAGAGTCCGCTCCACCGTCCTCAGGGCCAGCCCTGCCGCGAACACCGCAAGAAATCCATACGTGTGCAAGGCCACGGCAATACCGTAAGAGCTGGCAATCAGACCCAGCGCAAGGAAGTCGTCGTATCCCACAGTTTCCAGGTGGCGGCTTCTCAGGTACACGACAAGACGGCCGACGGCCTTTCCGAGAAGCAGGCCGATGGCTACTCCGCCGGCAATCGCCCACAAAACGTCGATTGTCCACCAGCGCCAGGTGCCGCCCCCCAATTCGTGCAAGCCCATGAGTCCCAGCCCCAGCATGACGAACGGAAAGGCGGCGCCATCGTTGAGGCCCGCTTCTCCTGTCAGGGCAAAGCGCAGGCGGTCCGCATCGCCCGGATTCGAGACCTGTACGTCGGAGGCAAGTACCGGGTCGGTGGGAGCGAGGATCGCGCCGAGCAGTACTGCAAGCCCGATTGGCAGGCTGAAAAGCAGAACCGAGCAGACGACGACCAGCGCTACCGTGATCGCCATCGAACCGGATGCAAGGATGACCGGCAGGCGCCATAGCCGTGACTGCAGAGGTTTGCGCAACTTCAGGCCTGCGGAAAAAAGGGAAACGATGACCGCGATTTCCGCCAGAACCTCAAGGGTCTTCCCATGTTCAGCGGGATCCAGCGTTATCCAGCCCATACGGGCGAACCCCCACCCCAGCAGGAGGTAGACCATTGACATGCTGATCGGTGCCCGCTTCACGGTCGCGCTGCCCAGCACGACCAGTAACAGCATGACGCCGATGAGTGAATACCAATACTGGAACTGGCTCATGGGTTCAAATTGAGGATTGAAGCTTGGCCGTTGCCGACATGACAGTGGCCCTGCTGGTCTGACCGCTTCGCAGCCATTATGGTTGCGGCAGCGGAAGGCCGATTGTCGATTTGGCCGGCTGGCAACGCAGCACTTTGAAGATTACTCCGGGCTACGCCAGGGTATCTGCGTTGAGCGCTTGCTGCAGGTTGAGCGCGCTTGCCGCAGTCAACGCAGCTTCCTCAAGCGATCAGGCACGACCGCGGGCACAGAGAAGGCGAGTCTGGTATAAATCCAGCGCGGCTTTTTGCGTTCGCCCCAAACCCGACTTTCACCCAGGAGCACCGGCATGATTTACGACAGCATTCTCGACACCATCGGCCGGACACCGGTCGTGCGCATCAATCGGCTGGCGCCTCCGGACGTCGAAATGTATGTGAAGATCGAGGCCTTCAACCCGATGTCTTCGGTCAAGGACCGGCTGGCCCACGCCATCATCCTGGACGCGGAACAGAGCGGGGCACTCAAGCCCGGCCAGATGGTGGTCGAGGCGACATCGGGGAATACCGGCATCGCGCTGGCCATGGTCTGCGCGGCCAAGGGCTATCCTTTCGTTGCTTTCATGGTGGAAACCTTTTCTATCGAGCGCCGCAAATTGATGCGCGCGCTCGGCGCGAAAGTCCTGCTGACCCCGGGAGCCGAACGCGGCAGCGGCATGGTGAAGCGCGCCGAGGAATTCGCGAAGAAGCACGGCGCCTTCCTCGCGCGCCAGTTCGACAACCCGGCAAATCCCGCGTACCACAGGAATACCACCGGCCCCGAAATCCTGCAGGATTTCGCCGGCCGCCGCCTCGACTGGTTCGTGACGGGCTGGGGCACCGGCGGCACCTTGACCGGCGTCGGCGAAATCATCCGCCTTGCACGGCCCGATACACGCATCGTGGTGACCGAGCCGGAAGCCGCTGCGCTACTGGCGGGCAAGCCGTGGGCGCCGCACAAGATCCAGGGCTGGACGCCCGACTTCGTGCCCGCTGTCCTCAATCGCGATGTTCCGCACGAGAACATTCCCGTCTCCGATATCTACTCGCGGGATACGGCGCGCGCACTGGCGCAGAAAGAGGGAATTTTTACCGGCATATCGGGAGGGGCAACATTTGGAGCGGCGCTGGAAGTGGCCAAAAAGGCGAAGCGCGGTGACGTCATCCTCGCCATGCTGCCCGACACGGGCGAGCGCTATCTCAGCACCATCCTGTTCGAAGGCATCAACGAGGGATCGGACGACGAATGGCTCGCACAAATGGAAGCCGGCAAGCCCTGATCTGCCGTCGACGCAAAAGAAACGAAAACAGGAGTAACGACGGATCCGGGCTCCGTCAGTGGAGTTCCCTGGTACGCTCCGGCACGTTAGCGCAGGCCGAGAAACGACAGGATGGCGACGATAATGACGATTGCCCCGACGATATAGACGATGTTGTTCATGGGATTTCCTCCAAGAGGGTTACTGGATGAATCGCGTGCTCCAGGCGATTCATTAGACTTCAGCGGGCAACGTACTCTTGTCCGGCCGCACGCTCTGTACGCTAGCGCTCATAAGGTCTGCCTGGTATTGACTGGCAGTTTGCCTGTACGTAGTCCATTCTTGGTGTCTCTAATCCGGACTGGTGGCTTATATGGTTTATGCGGACGGCAATGAAGCAAGGATTGGGGATGTTGTCGCGATCGATGCCAGCTTCAGCGGTGTGGTCGTCGCCTCGATCGACAATGCGCAGTACAGCAAAGATTTCCCGGCGGCCAAGTGGGCGCATCTCGGGGAAGGCGTCCTGATGGACACGGACTTCGCAGGGCTGGTGCACTACCAGGCCGCGAGTCCGGAACACTTTGTGCTGGTCCGGCGCGAATCCTGAGCCGGGAACGCCCTAGCTGTCCAGTGCCTGCAGAACTCGCGCGAAAAATGCGTCGGCATGGTCGGCATCGATCCAGCGAACCACCAGCACCATGCGCCGCTCCGGCTCGATCCAGGTGAATGACGTCCCCGCGCCAATTCCGAAATAGCTCGACGCCGGCACGCCGGGGAAGATGCGCTGTTGGTGATTAAGCCAGATCAGGTAGCCATAGAAGGGCGCAATGGTGCACGGCGTGCGCATGCGCCGGATCCATTCCTCCGAAATGATCTGCCGGCCATTCGCTTTGCCATCGTCCAGGAGCAGTTGCCCGACGCGCGCCTGATCGAGGCTGCCGATGGATATGCCGCCGCCCCAGTGCGTGCCGCCGGGCACTGACTGCACGCGTTTGCCCTGCACCTCGACCCAGGAATTGTCATAGCCGACCCAGCGCCAGCCGTCTCCGGCCCCGATGGGATGCATGATGGCGTCGCGGAATACCTCGGGCAGCGGTCGTCCGAATATGTGCAGCAAGGCCAGCGATAGCTGGTTGATGCGTACGTCGTTGTACTCCCAGAACGTACCCGGTGCCTGCAACGGCCGCGGGTCGCCTTTCCTGCCCCTGGCCGTGCTCCCCTGGAATGAAAGCATGCGGTAACGATCCACCTGGTCGGGCACGCCGAACACCGTTCCCTCCCATTCGCTGGTTTGCTGCAGCAGGTGCTCCCAGGTGACTTCGGCGTTCCGGCCTCGATCGAATCCGATCCCCGGAACGCGCGCGCCCACGGGCTCGTTCACATCCGGAATCAGCCCGCGATCGTGTGCAATGCCTGCCAGCAGCGCGAGGTAGGTCTTCGCAATACTGAACGTGAGGTCGGCGCGATTCGGTTCACCCCACGATGTCAGGGTCTTGCCATCGACAACGACGGTGCCCGATACCGGCCCGCGCGCATGCACCGGCCCGAGGAGCCTGTTCCAGGGCGGCGGGTCCTCGTGATGGATGCCCCACTTGTCGGTGATCTCGCGCGTCCACGGCGTTTCGTGGTCGGTCGCGAATTGAATAGCCTGTTCGAGTTTTTTGCCTGTCATGGATCAGTTCGAGGTGCGGTCTGCAGCGGACATGCTAATCGAAACGGGTTCATGGCGCCGACTTTGGCCGCGCGCCGATTGAAGACGCCGCCACGCTTAACTGTCCGAAGTTCAGAAAATGAGGCGCGGCCGACGGGATCTGTGGTGGCTCCAGGAATGCGGCTGTCGTACCATTGCCCCATGCTTTCCGAACTCGAAGTCCTCCAGGATGTCTGCGCCAGATTGGAGAAGGCCGGGATCGACTACATGCTGACCGGGTCGATGGCGATGAACTACTACGCTCAGCCGCGCATGACACGCGATATCGACATCGTGGTCGAACTGGAGTCGTTCGAGCCCGACTACCTTGTTCCGGGGGACGCCTTGCGAACCGCCTTGCGGGAACGGGGTATGTTCAACCTGCTGCACCTCGATAGCGTGGTGAAAGTCGACCTGATCGTGCGCAAACAGGCAGCTTACAGGGAGACCGAATTCGCACGCCGCATGCTGGTCGAATTGCCGGGATTCCATGCGTGGCTCGTATCAAGGGAGGATCTTGTACTGTCGAAACTGGCTTGGGCGCAGGATTCGGAATCCGAACTGCAGATGCGCGACGTGCGCAATCTACTGTCGTTGCAAGTCGATGCGGCATATCTGCGACAATGGGCACCGGCCTTGGGTGTAAGCGAACAACTTGAGAATTGCCTGCGTGAACGACACCAGCCCTGAAATCGAACGCATGGTGCGCGAACGCTACGCGGCGATGCAACCGATCCAGCGTTTCCTGATCGGCGTGAGCATGTTCGAATCTGCCCGCGCCATCGTCCTGGCGTCCCTGCCCGCGGGTCTTCCACCCGCCGAGCTGCGTAGAAGGCTTTGCCAGCGGCTGTATCCCGAACTCGCTGCGGAGGCATACCCGATGGAGAGGCTGGTTCATCTGCGTTGAATTTGAATTGGCGCTTCAATCGGCTGTTAGTCCATCGCATGTTTCTGGTAAAGGTGCGGATCGATAGGAGTGCCATTCAGGAGCATGGTTCGACCAACAAGGGGAGGAGGCCGTCATGAGACTCAGGATGCTCCGTATCGTTGCGTTCGCGTTCCTCGCTGTTCAACTGGGTGGTGCGATCGCCGCTGATAACGTCAAGGTTGCCTTCATCGCCCCGCTTAGCGGAACCTTCGCCCTGGTGTTCGAGGAGAACCTCAAGCTGTTCCGCGCGGCAGCGGACGAGGCCAACGCGAAGGGCGGGG
>CAYODB010000018.1:0-32443 GCA_964402495.1 uncultured Bordetella sp. | reverse complement strand
CGACACGCCCAGGAACAACGCAATCCCGGAACCGGTAATCAGCATCAGCGCGGCAAACAGCCGCGGAATGTTGAGCTGCAATCCCGCCTGAAGGATCTGATAGGCGAGACCTGATCTCGTTCCGCCGGTGCCGGCGACAAACTCGGCAACGACCGCGCCTATCAGGGCCAGTGCGGCGGCAACCCGCAGGCCGGCGAAGAAGTAGGGCGCTGAACTGGGCAGTCGTAAGCGCAGCAGCGTCTGGGCGCGCGTGGCGCCATGCATCCGGAACAGGTCGAGCAGTCCGGGATCCACGCTGCGCAGGCCAATCGTCGTGTTGGTGATGACCGGAAAAATCGAGGCGACCGTGGCGCAAATCACCAGTGCCGTGCGGGGTTCGTCGACCCAGATGATGATCAGTGGCGCGATTGCCACCAGCGGGGTTACCTGCAGGATTACCGCGTAGGGAAGCAGGCTGGCTTCGATGATCCGGTTCTGCACGAACAGGACCGAAAGGCCCACGCCCAACACGACGGCAGCGAGAAGCGCTGCTCCGGTGACCTGCAATGTCACCACCAGCGAGCCGGACAGTAGTCCCCAGTCATGCACCAACGTTCTGAATACCAGCAACGGCGAAGGGACGATGTAGGCAGGCACGTCATTCAGAACGACCAGTGCGTGCCACAGCAGCAGAAAAATTGCGCCAACCGCAACCGGTGCAAGAAAGCGCAACCAGTCCGTTTTCATGAGGCGGCGGCCTCCATGGCGGTAGCCAGGGAAGCGGATAGCCTTGCGGCGAGACTGGTGAATGCTTCACTGGACCGAAATGATTCGTTGCGCGGCCGGGATTCGTCCACGTTCACATCGCTATAGATTCGGCCGGGGCGAGCGGACATCACCAGCGCACGAGAGGACAGGAAGGAGGCTTCGTAAATGCTGTGCGTAACAAACAGGACGGTGAGGCCTTCGCGCTCGCACAGCGCGGAAAGGTCCCGGTCCAGGCGGTTGCGTGTGATCTCGTCCAGTGCGCCGAACGGTTCGTCCATCAGCAAAAGGCGCGGAGAAGTCACCAGGGCGCGGGCGATGGAGACGCGCATCTGCATGCCGCCGGAAAGTTCACGCGGATGAAAATGCGCGAAGTCTTTCAGTCCGACACGGTCGAGTGCGTTTCGCACTTTCTCGTCCGCCTCCGCGCGTGGCGTGTGCAGCAGGTCCAGCGGCAGGCGCACGTTCGCCTGCACGTTCGACCAGGGCATCAGGGTGGGGCTTTGGAAGACGAAGCCGATCGCCGCTTCACGGACCTCGCTCGAGAGCCGGATACTGCCGGCACTGGGATTGGTCAGTCCGGCGATCAGGCGCAGTAATGTGCTCTTGCCGCAGCCGGAAGGGCCGATGATGCTGACGAATTCGCCTTCGCGGATGCTCAGGCTGACGGGATCGAGGGCTTTGGTGCCGTTGGAAAAGACTTTCTGCACGCCGTCGAGCTCGACGGCAACCGGGGCTTGCTGTTGGGATATTTCGCTACTGGCCACCTTGGGATTCTAAGGCAAATGTGACCCTGAACCGCAAAGGCGCAAAGACGCAAAGGAAGCGCAAAGGAAAACATGCAGGAAGGAAAATGACTGGGTGCCAAAAAACGTAGCCGACAGATATTGACGACCCAATGATGATTGCCGCCAAGGACTTTTTACCTTCGTTGCCTTTTGCCCTCCTTCGCGCGCCTTTCTTTGCGCCTTCGCGCCTTTGCGGTTGGGGGTTAGGCCGAGTTATTTTTTTGCTTCGAAGAAGGGAAAAGTCTCGTTGATCCCGGCGATCTCGCCGGCACGGGGCGCGCTGTAACCGGGCAGGCCGCTGATGAGTTCCTTGAAAGCCGGGCCGCGGATCAGGCCGATGAGTTCCTGGGATTCCGGCAATTGCAGGTTTTCGTCGCGGCAGATGAGGAAATAGCGTTCCTTGGCGACCGGGATGAAGTCCAGGTTGAACTGGCGGGCGGCGGGTTCCACGCCGAAGCCAGCGTCGGCCATGCCGCTGGCCACATAGGCTGCCACGGCGGCATGGGTGAATTCCTCGGTCTGGTATCCCGCCAGCTTTTGCAGGTCTACGCCCGCTTCCTCGAGCAACTGGTCGATCAGCAGGCGCGTGCCCGAGCCACGCTGGCGGTTGATGAAAGTGATGCCGGGGCGGCCGAGGTCGGCGATGTTGCGGATGTTCTTCGTATTGCCGCGGGCCAGGAACAATCCCTGGGTGCGGGTGACGAGGTGAATGAGCTTTTGCTTGTCAGGTTGCAGCCACTTGGCATACTGCGAAAGTGCCTGCTCACCCATCTTGCCCTCCGGCACATGGAAACCGCCGAATTCGCAGGCCCCGCGGGCCACCGACGCGAGGGATTCCTGGGCGCCGAGGTAGCGAAGGTCGAGTTGTATCAGGGAATTGGCCTGCAGCAGTTCCGGCAACTTGGCGACGGCGAATCCGTGGCTGGCGTGGATCCGCAGGGTGGAACGGGCGGTCGTGATCAGCTTGCTGATCTCGAGATTCAGCTCGGAAGCGAGGCTTTCCAGTTGCGGGGCCAGGCGGGCGGTGATGCGCTGCTCCGCCCAGAGCAGCTTTTCCCCGAGAGGGGTGAGGGTGGAGCCGCGGCCCCTCTCGAGAGTCACCAGCGGGCTGCCGAAGAACGTGGACCAGCGCCCGATCAGATTCCAGGTGTGGCGGTAGGACAGGCCGGCTTTCTCTGCGGCCAGGGTCAGCTTGCCGGCGTCGTGGATGGCCTGCAGCACCGTAAACAGTTGCTGGTCCAGTTCGTCGCCTGCTTCGTTGCTCACCAGCCAGGCCGGCCGGACGACAATCTTGCTCACTGAAACCCACCCTTATATGCACACTTATTCATATTGTGTGATAAGAACCGAAGCGTTAGTTTTGCCCTCCTAAAAGCATAGTCCAGCGTAGCAAATATGCAAATTGATGCATAAATTGCTCGAAGCATCCGGCGCGCAGCATGCCCTGTCAGGCGCCCGGGAATCAAGTGGAGGAGGTGCATGGCGAATCAGGACCAGGCCGCCGTAGTCGGGCGCGTCATCGAAGAGCGAAAATCGCAGGCTGGCGCGCTGCTGCCGATACTGCACGGAATTCAGGATGCGCTCGGGTTCGTACCCACCGAGGCGGTAGGCCAGATTGCCGGTGCGCTGAATCTGTCGCGGGCGGAAGTCCATGGCGTGGTCAGCTTCTATCACGACTTCCGCACGACGCCGCCGGGACGCCACACCGTGCGCGTCTGTCGCGCCGAGTCCTGCCAGGCCATGGGTGCGAACCAGCTCGTCGAGCACGCCAAGGTGATGCTCGGCGTCGACTTCCACGAAACGACTGCGGACGGCCGGTTCACCCTGGAGCCGATCTACTGCCTGGGCAATTGCGCGCTGTCTCCCGCGATGATGGTCGATGGCGAAATCCATGGCCGCGTGACGCTGGAGCGCTTCGAGGAAGTCGTCAGTCAGGTGAGAGAGTGAGTACCAGGATTTACGTTCCGCGCGATTCCTCGGCCCTTTCGGTTGGCGCCGAAGCGGTAGCGGCGGCCATTGGCATCGAAGCGGCGCGGATCGGCGCGAATGTCAGCGTGGTGCGCAACGGCTCACGCGGCCTGTACTGGCTGGAACCGATGGTGGAAGTCGGCACGCCCGAAGGCCGTGTTGCCTACGGCCCGGTGACTGTCGCGGACGTGCCGTCCCTGTTCAAGGCGGACTTCCTCAAGGGCGGAACGCACAAGCTTTCCCACGGCAACACCGAAAACATTCCCTACCTTAAAAAGCAGGAACGCCTGACTTTCGCCCGCGTCGGCATCACCGATCCGCTCAGCCTCAAGGGCTACGCGGCACACGGTGGCTGGCGAGGCCTGCGCAATGCGCTGGCGACGGATGGCGCGAACATCGTCAAACAGTTGACCGATTCGGGATTGCGCGGCCGCGGCGGCGCGGCCTTCCCGGCGGGGATCAAGTGGAAGACCGTGCTCGACACGACTGCCGACCAGAAGTACGTCGTCTGCAATGCCGACGAGGGCGATTCCGGTACCTTTTCCGATCGCATGATCATGGAAGGCGATCCCTATGTGCTGATCGAAGGCATGGCGATTGCCGGTGTAGCAGTCGGTGCGACCCGCGGCTACATCTACGTGCGCTCCGAATATCCGCACGCCATCGACGTCCTGACGCGCGCCATCGCGCTGGCGAAGGCCGGTGGTTATCTGGGTGACGACGTGCTGGGCAGCGGCGAGGCGTTCGAACTCGAAGTGCGCAAGGGGGCCGGCGCTTACATCTGCGGCGAGGAAACCTCGCTGCTGGAAAGCCTGGAAGGCAAGCGCGGCATGGTGCGCTTCAAGCCGCCGTTGCCGGCCATCGCCGGCCTGTTCGGCAAGCCGACGGTCATCAACAACGTGATCACTCTGGCCTCCGTGCCGATCATCCTCGACCGCGGCGCGCAGTTCTACCGCGACTACGGCATGGGCAGGTCGCGCGGCACCTTGCCGATCCAATTGGCCGGCAACATCAAGCATGGCGGCCTTGTGGAAAAGGCCTTCGGCCTTACGTTAAGGGAGCTTCTCTACGACTACGGCGGCGGGTCAGCCACCGGCCGGCCGATTCGTGCAGTGCAGGTGGGCGGCCCGCTGGGCGCTTTCATGCCCGAATCCCAGTTCGACACGCCCCTCGATTACGAAGCCTTTGCCGCGGTCGGTGCGATGGTGGGGCACGGCGGCATCGTCGCCTTCGACGATACCGTCGACATGGCGGCCATGGCCCGTTACGCGATGGAATTCTGCGCGATCGAATCCTGCGGCAAGTGCACGCCCTGCCGGATCGGATCCACGCGCGGCGTGGAGGTGATCGACCGCATTGTCGCCGGCCGCGAGCGCGAGCGGAACATCGAATTGCTCAAGGATCTCTGCGACACCATGATCAACGGATCGCTGTGCGCGCTGGGCGGCATGACCCCGTTCCCGGTGCAAAGCGCGATCAAGTATTTCCCTGAAGATTTCGGCGCGACGTCAAAGCGCAAGGCTGCCTGAGCGCAGCGAGGAGAACCATCATGTCCGTGCAAACCAACGAGTCCCTGAAAATTCCCCTGGACTACGGCACGCCGAAGCGCGTGTCGGAGAAACTGGTGACGCTCGAAATCGACGGCGTCGAAGTTTCGGTTCCGGAAGGCACCTCGGTCATGAGCGCGGCCGTGGATGCCGGCATCAAGGTACCTAAGCTCTGCGCAACCGACAGCCTGGAACCGTTCGGGTCCTGCCGCCTGTGCCTGGTCGAGATCGAGGGCCGCAAGGGTTATCCGGCCTCATGCACGACCAACGTGGCGCCGGGCATGAAGGTGCGCACGCAGACGCCGAAGCTCGCGGACATCCGCCGCAACGTGATGGAGCTGTACATTTCCGACCACCCGCTCGACTGCCTGACCTGTCCCGCCAACGGCAATTGCGAACTGCAGGACATGGCCGGTGTGGTCGGCCTGCGGGAAGTGCGTTACGGCTATGACGGCGAGAACCACCTGAAGGCCGAGAAAGACACCTCGAATCCCTATTTCGACTTCGATCCCAGCAAGTGCATCGTCTGTTCGCGCTGCGTGCGGGCCTGCGAGGAAGTGCAGGGCACATTTGCTCTGACCATCGACAGCCGTGGCTTCGCCTCGATGGTCTCGCCGAGCCAGAGCCAGCCGTTCATGGAATCCGAATGCGTATCCTGCGGCGCCTGCGTCCAGGCCTGCCCGACCGCGACCTTGATGGAAAAATCGGTTGTGGAAAAAGGCCAGGCCGATCACAGCATCGTCACGACCTGCGCCTATTGCGGCGTGGGCTGTTCGTTCCGCGCGGAAATGAAAGGCGCCGAACTCGTGCGCATGGTTCCGGACAAGGACGGCAAGGCCAACCGCGGCCACTCCTGCGTGAAGGGCCGGTTTGCCTTCGGCTATGCCACGCACCCGGACCGCATCACCACGCCCATGATCCGGGCGAAGATCTCGGACCCCTGGAAGGAAGTGTCCTGGGATGAAGCCATCGCCCACACCGCGTCCGAGTTCAAGCGTATCCAGGCCGAGCACGGCCGCGGCGCGGTCGGCGGCATCACGTCTTCCCGTTGCAGTAACGAGGAGACCTATCTGGTGCAGAAGCTGGTGCGCGCCGCGTTCGGCAACAACAACGTCGACACCTGCGCGCGCGTCTGCCACTCCCCGACCGGTTACGGATTGAAGACAACGCTCGGCGAATCCGCCGGCACCCAGGATTTCGACTCGGTCATGAAGTCCGACGTCATGATGGTCATCGGCGCCAACCCGACCGACGGCCACCCGGTTTTCGCGTCGCGCATGAAGAGCCGACTGCGCGAAGGCGCGAAGCTGATCATCGCCGATCCGCGCGCCATCGACATGGTGCGCTCGCCGCACATCGAAGCGTCCTTTCACCTGCAACTGCGTCCGGGTACCAACGTCGCACTGATCAATTCGCTGGCGCACGTGGTGGTGACCGAAGGCCTGGTCAAGGAAGATTTCGTCGCCGCGCGCTGTGACATCAAGGAATTCGACAAGTGGCGCGCGTTCATTTCCGAGGCGCGCAACTCGCCCGAGGAAATGGAAAAGACCACGGGCGTGCCGGCCGAGCTGGTGCGCAGCGCTGCAAGGCTGTATGCCACCGGCGGCAACGCCGCGATCTATTACGGCCTGGGCGTCACCGAACACAGCCAGGGTTCCACCATGGTGATGGGCATCGCCAACCTGGCGATGGCCACCGGCAACATCGGCCATGAAGGCGTGGGCGTGAATCCGCTGCGCGGCCAGAACAACGTGCAGGGCTCCTGCGACATGGGGTCCTTCCCGCACGAGCTGCCCGGCTACCGGCACGTGTCCGACGACAAAACGCGCGCGCTGTTTGAAAAAGAATGGGGCGTGAAACTCGACAACGAACCGGGCCTGCGCATCCCCAACATGTTCGATGCGTCGATCGACGGCAGTTTCCGCGGCCTTTACATCCAGGGCGAAGACATCGCCCAGTCCGATCCGGATACCCAGCACGTCACCCATGCGCTGATGGAGATGGAATGCGTGGTGGTGCAGGACCTGTTCCTGAACGAAACCGCGAAGTTCGCCCATGTGTTCCTGCCCGGTTCCTCCTTCCTGGAGAAGAACGGCACGTTCACGAATGCGGAGCGCCGCATTTCGCCGGTACGTAAAGTGATGCCGGCCATGGCCGGCAAGGAAGACTGGGAAGTCACGGTCGCCCTGTCCAATGCGCTGGGTTATCCAATGAACTACAGGCACCCGTCCGAGATCATGGACGAGATCGCGCGCCTGACGCCGACCTTCACCAACGTGAGCTACAGGAAGCTCGATGAGCTGGGCAGCATTCAGTGGCCCTGCAACGACGCAGCACCGGAAGGCACGCCGATCATGCACGTCGAGGAGTTTGTCCGCGGCAAGGGCCGCTTCGTCGTCACCGAGTACATCGCGACCGAAGAGCGGACCACAAACAAGTATCCGCTGATCCTGACCACCGGCCGGATCCTGTCCCAGTACAACGTCGGCGCGCAGACCCGCCGCACCGCCAACAACATGTGGCACGACGAGGACAGACTGGAAATCCATCCGCACGACGCGGAGCAGCGCGGCATCAAGGAGGGAGATTGGGTTGGCGTCACCAGCCGCGCCGGCGAGACCGTCATGCGGGCGAAGCTAGCCGAGCGCATGCAGCCGGGCGTGGTCTATACCACGTTCCACTTCCCCGGTTCTGGCGCCAATGTCATCACCACGGATAATTCGGACTGGGCGACCAACTGCCCGGAATACAAAGTTACCGCCGTGCAGGTGACCCAGGTCACCCAGCCCTCGACGTGGCAGAAGCGCTTCCAGGAGTTCACCACGACCCAGCTCGACCTGCTGCCCAAGCCGGAAACCAGCAAGGCCTGATGTGGCAAAACGCGAATTCGATGCGGCGGCCGGCGTGCACCGCACGGTGCCTGCCGTGCGCGTGGAGGAAGACTCTGCTTTGGCGATCGCCGAGCAGATCGCCGAAGAAGCCCCCGTCGCCCTGGTTTACAACGGCGTTCCCCACGTGGTGGTCATGGCCACGCCCGCGAACCTCGACGACCTTGCCCTGGGCTTCAGCCTCAGCGAAGGCGTGATCGCATCGGCCGCCGAGCTCGGCGGCCTCGAAATTGTCCCGGAAAAATCCGGTTATACGGTCTACCTCAGCGTTCCGGCTGAGCGCGTGGCTGCCATCGAACAGCGCCGCCGCAACATGACTGCGCGTACCGGCTGTGGCCTGTGCGGCGCCGAAACCATCGAGCAGGCCATGCGCGATGTGCCCAGGGTGGCGTTCGTGGAAACCATAGATCGCAAATCCGTGGCGAAGGCGATGCAGCAGTTACCGGGCATACAGACGCTGAATGCCGCAACCGGCGCAGTCCATGCCGCTGGATGGGCGGCTACAGATGGTCAACTTAAATTGGTGCGCGAGGATGTCGGCCGCCACAATGCGCTCGACAAGCTGATTGGTGCGCTGGTCGCTGGCAATACCGACCGTGCGCATGGCTTCGTGGTGATCACCAGCCGCGCGAGTTACGAGATGGTGCAGAAGACCGCGATGGCGGGCATCGGCCTGCTGGCCGCGGTTTCCGCGCCGACGGGGCTGGCGGTGCGCATTGCCAGGGATGCGGGCCTGACGCTCGCCGGCTTCACGCGCGGCAACCGCTTTGTGGTGTACGCCGACGAGGCCCATCGATTGACCACGCGAGAGAACTGGAAGGCATGAACATCGAGCGCCTGGTTCGCATGGCGAACGACATCGGCAATTTCTTCAAGGCCGAACCCGACCACGCCTTGGCGGTGGAAGGGGTGGCAACCCACATCAGGCGCTTCTGGGACCCGCGCATGCGCAAGGAAATCCTCGCCTATGCGGAGGGCGGCGGTGAAGGGATGATGGAGCTTGTACGAGAGGCGGTGTTCAAATTGCGCTGAGCAGCGCAATTTGAAGGGGCTAGGGATGAGGGGCTAGGGGCTAGGAAAAAATCCGGACAAGGCAAAGCAAAAAAGATTGAGGCCGATCGATATACGGATTCAGGGTTCTAATCCCTAGCCCCTAGCCCCTCAGGCTGTCTGCGTCCGCCGTTTCTCCGCCTGCTCGCCGACCCCGAGCACCGCCACCAGCGACAGCGCCTGAAACGCGCCGATGCCGATGAACACCCAGCCAGGATGGTGTGCATCCATGAGCATGCCGAACATCAGTGGCGCGCCGGCAAGGCCGATATCCAGTCCGGAATAAACCACACCGTAGACGCGTCCCGTTGCATTCTTCGGCGCCGCGGCACGCACCAGAAGGTCGCGTGACGGTCCGGCCACGCCGGAACCGAATCCGATGACGCCGAGCAGCACGATGACAGCCGCCGCCGGCGGAATGGCACTCGCCACCAATACCGATATCGCTGCTGCAATGGAAAAAGCGATGGCGATTACCTTGTCGTGCTGCTGCGTCCGGGCGGCGAGGAAACCGCCGGCAACGATGCCGCCCGCCGTGGCCAGCATATAGCTGGTAATGCATGCGGTCGCATACGCGAGGGGGATGTCGTACAGCTCGCGCAGCGCGGTGGCCGCGAAGCTCTGGATGCCGCCGAAAGAAATCGAGGAGATGAAGAAGAAGGCGAAGCACATCCAGACCGCCGGCACTTTCATGAAGCCGAGTGCGCCAGCCGCTGCAGCCTTTTTCCTGGCCGATTCCGCTACTGCGCCGTCGACTTCACGCGGATCGAGCAGGCTGCGGAGCACCATCAGAATCGCGAGGACGGTGAAAGCCAGAATCGCCGCGCCGACCAGCGCGACGCGCCAGCTCGAGAAAGTCGCGATGCCGGCAAGGAACAGTGGGGCGATCGCCCAGCCCAGTGTGCCAGCGAGTCCGTGGACGCTGAAAGCGTGGCCCAGTCGGGGAACGCTGACGCGTCGGTTCAGCAGAGTGAAATCCGCGGGATGGAAAACGCTGTTGCCCAGGCCGGTCACGGCGGAGAAAACCATCAGCATCGCGTAGTTCTGGCTGGCCGCAAGTCCCAGGGCCGACAAGCCCAGCAACGCAATTCCGCCAAGCAGTACGGGCAGCGCGCCGAAGCGATCGACCACGAAGCCGGCCAGCGCCTGGCCGACGCCGGAGACGATGAAAAACACGCTCATCAGCAGGCCGAGTTCCGCGTAGCTGACTGCGAAAGCATCCTTCAGCCAGGGGAACAGCGGAGCGAGCGAGAGATGAAAGAAATGCGAAGTACCGTGGGCCAGGCCGACCAGACTGATGACCTGGGCGTCGCGTCGTAACGGTCGCAGGGGAGTGGCGGGTGCGGTGGACATGCGAAGAACGGGTTGTGGCAGAGGCGAAACATAGCGCAACGGCGTGGTTCGGGCAATCGCCGCGATTCTCGAAGCGACCCGGCTGCGTGTAAAATCCGATCAGTTGATTCCAGGCGCTTCCCGAGCGCCCGAACGGAGGAGAAGCGTGATGAATACTGCCACCCTGACGTCCAAGCAGGCTGCATTCCGCGACGAATACAGGCGCAACATCGCGCCCTGGTACAACGGCTGGGGACATCTGCTTTCCATCTTCGTCCCCGGCGTCGCCGTCATCGCCTGGTGCGTGACACGGGTCGAGGCACCTACCGTCTGGGAAATACTGTTCGTGATCCCGGTCCTGGTGTTCTACAACTGGAACGAATGGTGGCTGCACAAGAATGCCATGCACCGTCCGATCAAGGGCATCCTGATGCCGGTGTATCACCGCCACACCCACCAGCACCATCAGTATTTCACCGCGCAGGTGATGACCTACGATACCAACCGCGAATGGCGCATCGTGCTGTTTCCGCCCTACGCGCTGATCGTATTCATGCTGATGACGCTGCCGGGAGCACTGATCCTCGGCTACTTCTGGTCAGCCAATGCGGGTTACTTCCTGATGATGCTGACACCGATCTATTACCTGAACTACGAGACTTTTCATCTTTGCTGCCACGTGCAGGACAACTGGTTCGTGCGCAACATCCCGCTGGTCAATACCATCCGCCGCCACCACGCCGCTCACCACAGCCAGCCGATCATGATGGAGCGCAACATGAACCTGACTTATCCGGTTGCCGACTGGTACATGGGCACCAGCGATCTCGACCGCGGGCTGCTCGGCCACCTGTTCAACGGCTACAGCACGAAGTATGTGAAAAAGGAATTCGCGACCGACCAGGGCGCCCAGCTCGACGGCCGCGCTACGTCCGCTTGAATGTACCGAGGCTGGGCGATACGCCAGAACATTGTTTTTCCCCGTCACGATTATGGCGAAGCCGGTATGCCGGCAACGGTGCGTCACGCCTTCATGCGTCACGAATCTGAGAAATTCATGGACCTGCACGAATTCACGCTGACCACGACCAGGTCCTCTCCGCAGCCGCACCTGTCGCCGATGCTGCAGGCCCTTTGGCACCTGCGCAAGGGCGACTGGAATCGCGCCCATGCCCTGGTCCAGGAGCGGGAGGAAGAACAGTCGTCCGCCTGGGTTCACGCGCATTTGCACCGGGTCGAGGGCGATCTTTCCAACGCCGCTTACTGGTACCGCCGTGCGGGGAAGAAGGTGGTCAAAACAGAACTGGAAGAAGAATGGAAGTCGCTCGTTGCGCACTTCCTCGCTGAGAAAGAAACGAGATGAAGAAGCTCGAGATTCGCATCGACCCTGTACAGCGCGCGGTACCGCAGTCCCTGCCCGATCCGCTCGGGTTCGGACGTCACTTCACGTCCCGCATGTTCACCCGCCACTACACCGCGGAGAAGGGCTGGCACGATGCAACCATCAGCCCCTACCGGCCGCTGTCGATCGATCCCGCCGCCGAAGTGTTCCATTGTGGCCAGATGATCTTCGAAGGAACCAAGGCCTATATGCGTCCGGACGGCAACCTGAACTTGTTCCGCCCGGAAAAGAATGCGGAGCGCTTCAACCGCTCCGCCGAGCGCATGGCCATGCCCGGCATGGACGTCGAGGAACATGTGCAGGCGATCACCGAACTGGTCCGGCTCGAGCATGCATGGACGCCGAAGGACGCCGGCGCAGCGCTTTACATCCGCCCGGTGATGATCGCAACCGAGAACACCCTGGAAGTCCGTGCCAGCCGCCGTTTCCTGCACTACATCATCCTCAGTCCCGTCGCGCCGTATTTCGCCGGTGGTTTCAAGCCCGTGTCGGTATTCGTGTCCGACGATTTCGTGCGCACGGTGCGAGGCGGAACCGGCGAAGCCAAAACGCCGGGCAACTACGCCGGCAGCCTGTGTGGAACCGAGAAGGCGATCGCATCCGGTTATCAGCAGGTCCTGTGGCTGGACGCGGTCGAGCGCCGCTACGTGGACGAAGTCGGCGCCATGAACATCGCCTTCGTTTACGAAGGCAGGCACATCCGCACGCCGGCATTGTCCGGTGCAATCCTGCCGGGCATCACGCGCGATTCGCTGCTGCGCCTGGCGCCGGACCTCGGGTATACGGTTAAAGAAGACCGCATCGACCTCCAAGAGGCGTTGCGCGACGTCGCATCGGGGAAAATCACGGAAGCGTTCGGAATCGGCACAGGCGCGGTCATAGCGCCCGTAGGCCGCTTCGGCTACAGGGGAACGGATTACGCGGTCGGCTCCGGCGAACCCGGACCGGTTGCACGGCATCTCTTCAAGAGCCTGACAGACATCCAGTACGGCCGCGCGCCCGATCCCTACGGCTGGACCCGCCTGATCGAGGTCGTAACCGCCGCGAAGCCCGCCGCTGTGCGAGGGTAGGCATTCCCAAAAAGGTGCTGGGAGTCACGCCGAAGCAGATGGCGCATTGATAGTCGCTACTGTCCCGGTTCGCGCAACAGCGGCAATACGTTTTCGGCAAAGTAGTTCGGCGTCTTGCCGCCCCAGGTCTTGTTTCTGAGGACGCCATTGCGGTCGATCAGAAATGCGGTTGGCGTGCGATAGCTGCGGTCGAAACCGTTTTCCTGCAGGTCGTTGGCCATGATGCCCTGCAGGCCGTACAACCCGACCATGCGTTCGACCCGGTGACGGTCTTCGGGCCGATCAACCCCGACCACGATGACTTCAAAGCCCTGCCCGCGATGGCTCTCGTAGAACGTTTCGAGGTTGCCGATCTCGTAGGCGCAGTGTTTGCAATAGCTGGAGAAGAAATTCACCAGTACCACCTTGCCGCGCATGGCCTGGAGATCCAGAGGCCGGCCGGAAAACAGGGTCCCCTTCAGGGCCGGCGCCGGCTGATCGAGTTCCGGCGCCGCCGGGGCAGGCACGGCCAACAGCAAAAAGGCGAGAAAGCAGAAGCTATGTAATGCGATCCGGAATGAGTTCATAGGGATTCATCAAATGGAGGTTGGACACTAGCCAGTATACTTGTCTGCAAGCCGGTCAAGAACGGGAGGGCAGCCAATGGCTCAGAACAGCACGGAAATAACCGCCGATGCGCAGGTGGCGCGCATATTCGAATGGCGGCGCGGATTCAACACGATTCACCTGATCGACCTTGGCGTGCATCTGGGCCTGTTCCGCGCGCTGGCGGAAATGCCGGGACAGAGTGGGGCCGAACTGGCAACACGCCTGGGCCTGCACGCGCCCTACGTCGATGTCTGGTGCAAGACGGCCTACGGCCTCGAGATCCTCGATGCGGATGAAGGAGGCGGATACAAGCTGGCGCCGCATTTCGATACCATCCTGGCGGCACCTACCCATCCCCGCTATCTGGGGGGCTACGTGCGGCTTGGCACGGAGGTCGCAGCGGAGGACTTTCGCCGCTGCCGCGATGCTTTCCGCGACGGCAAGGTCAAGCCCTTCCAGGGCCGCGGCGACCATTTCAACCAGGCGATCGCCGAGTCGACGCAGGGCCTGCAGATCGTGACCGCGAAGAAAATCCTGCCGGGCCTCGCAGGGTTGATAGACAAGCTGACAGCCGGCGGCGCAATCCTCGAAATCGGCTGTGGCACCGGGAATTTTCTGCTGCACGCAGCGAAGGCTTTTCCCAATGCGCGCATTGCCGGCGTCGACATCGACGACGAAAGCCTTGCATTGGCGCGCGAGAAAATCGGCATGGCGCAATTGACCGGCCGCGTCGCCGTGCACAAGGAGAAGGTCGACGATGCAGCGGGCGCCTTTGACGCAGTGGTGATGATCGAAGTGCTGCACGAGATCGCGCCCGGAATCCGCCCGGCTGTGGTCGCCGCAACCGCTCGCACCCTGAAACCCGGCGGCTGGATGGTGATCATCGACGAGACGTATCCGACGACGCTGGAGGAAGCCCGGCGCCCCGAATTCCGCTTTCCGCTGCAGACGGGCTTCGAGGAGCTGATCTGGGGTAACGTCATTCCCACGCGGGAGGAGCAGGAGAAGCTGCTGCGCGACGCGGGCCTGAAAGGCGTGATAGGCCGCGAACTGATCGGGGAAGGGTTTACCGTGCTGACGGTGCAGCGCTAAGCGGTCGCGGCTAGGTCGCGAAGAACGCGCGCTCGACGAACAGCACCAGGCCGACAGCGAGGACGATCGCGGACAAGGTCATGGCCAGCTTCGGTTCCCAGGAGCGTTGGCGGATGCGCATCAGGATCGGCACCAGAAGGAGCACCACCGCGGCCTGGCCGGCTTCCACGCCCAGATTGAAGTTCAGCAGCGAGAGCAGCAGGTTGTCCCGGGGCAGGCCGATTTCCTTGAGCACCGAGGAGAAACCGAACCCGTGCACCAGTCCGAACAGGAAACTCACCGTCCAGCGCCGCGAGATGGCGTATTTCGGGAACAGGTTTTCGGCCGCAACATAGGCGATCGACAGCGCAATCACCGCTTCCACCAGCGCGCCCGGCAGCGTCACGACATCCAAGGCCGCAAGGCCAAGAGTTACCGTATGCGCCAGGGTAAAAGCAGTGATGATCTTCAGCAACTGGACCAGGCTGCCGCCGCGCAGGATCAGCACCAGCAGGAACAACAGGTGGTCGTATCCGGTCAGGATGTGCTCGATGCCCAGCACGAAGTAGCTTGCCGAACTGTTCGTCGCGGTGGACGCTTTGGCGATGTTGATTTTCGCTTCGCGGGTTTCGGTGCCGAATGCGTAGGAATGGCTGCCGCCGGTCCAGACAATCAGCGCGATGGTGTGGTGATCGGTGCCGAGGACGTCCGGCAGGTCGTCGCGGATGCGGAGCACGCCCACCGCAGCCGGGCAGTTGAAGGTCACGGTGCCCGACAGGCTGATGGCGTTCGCCGAGGGCGGCACCACCTCGCCTTCCTCCGGCCTGCAGGCCTTGCCGTCGCTTTCTATTTGGATTTTTTCGCTGATAGCCTGGATCAGGGGACGGTAGTCCGGCGTAATGTCGGGCCGCCCCAGATGCATCTGCTCGGCAAGAACGCCCGAGGGTACGTCGGGTAGCGTGAGGTTATAGCGGACGGTGTCGCCGCTTACCGTGATGGTCGCGACCCCGGTGTTGCCGCCGGTATGGGCGTCGGCGTTCCCTGCCAGAGACAGGAAAAGAACCGCAACGAATGCAGGGCGGATCATGGCAGCGGGACGACCTCCGCCTGAAACTAGCGCGGGGCGGCTCCGCGTTTTGCCGGTACAGGCGCCACGGCAAACGAGGCAATCAGGTTGAGCAGGTTGTCGATGTGGTACGTCGGAATCGTCACTACGCTGGATTGGCCGACCGGAAGCACGTAGCGGCTGACGCTGTCGGGCGCGACGATTCCCACCGCGTAGCGCGACAGCGGTTGCGGGGACTTGGGCAGGTAAACCATGATGAAAATCTCCGGCCGGGTCACGCCAAATTCGTCGGCCTGGACATTCAGGGGGAACTGGCGTTCCATGCGCGTGCGGCCGAATCCTGTCATTGCCTTGTCGATGCGCGCCGCGGCAGCCGGATCGACCGTGTGCTCGTGCTGCTGCTGGGACTCCGCATGGATGCCATGATAAAACCAGAGGCCTGCTGTATCGCGTTCGAAGCGGTGCAGCGTTCCCTGGTTCAGGATCTCGACGGCGCCGATCTCGAGTATGGACACAGGCAGGAACATGCGCTCGTCGCGCGCATTCTCCCCGGCCTTCATTGCCGCACGGTCGCCGCGCTCGATCAGGATGATTGCCGCGGCAAGAACCGCCAGCACGAGCCAGACGACGGCCAGCCTGCGGCTGGTCCTGCCTGGCGTAGCGGCGCTCAACGCTGCCTCCACCAGACGGCAATGCCGATCACCGCCATCAAGGCCGGTATCAGGATGATCGACAGGAAGAAGGTGCCCTTCATCTGCGTGTTGGTCAGGTTGACGTGCGGCTGGTCGTAGGTGCGCGGTTCCAGGCCGATGAGGTTTTCCTGGGCGGCAAGATAGCTCACGGTATTCAGGAACAGGGTGCCGTTGCCCAGGATGTGGAAGAAGGAATTGGTGGCGAAATCGGAATCGCCGATGACCGCGATCCGGGAACGGATTTTCGGGGCCTCCGCACTTTCGTTGGCGCTGGCGGCCTGGCCATCCTCCGTGCCGCGAAGCTTGCGCACCACGGCTTCGGTGGAAGCCACGAATTCCGGCCGCCGGTTGGCGGTCACCATCAAGGTCAGCGGCCCGGTCTTGTTCTTCGCCGGATCGAAGGACGCGCGGCTGCGATCGGTGCCGCCATAGCTTTTCTTGGACGAGTTGACGACCGGCCTGACCGAGGTGCCCGGCACCCTTTCCGCGGTGGGCGACAGGGAGCGGGCACCGGGGTAGAAAGTCAGCGCCAGGTCGCGCGTGATCTCGTGGCGGTTGTAGTCGGTGACCGCGGGGGCGGAGATGTCCGCCCAGAAATGGCTGGCTTCGTCGATGACGATGTCGTCGTCCAGGAGGATGCCGAACTCCATCAGCAGCGGCTCGACCCCTGAGCGGATGAACGGGTCGAGCATGAACAGGGCGTTACCACCGTCAGCCAGGAAGCGGTCGATCGCTTTCACTTCAGACGGAAGCAGGGCGGTCTTGGGGCCGGCGACCACCAGCACCGCGCAGCGCGACAGGTCGTTTTTGCCCTGCACGAGCGAGACCTTCTCGACCACGTAGTTCATCGACTCGAGGCCGTGGCGCGCCTTGGCCATGCCGTGGCGCTCGTGCATCACCAGCTTGGTGCCCAGGCCGTGGCTGTGGCCGGCGTCGCCCTCGGTGTGGTCGTGGGACTCGAGGCTGAACGGATCGGGTTCGCCGTGGCCGTCCAGGAAGCATACGGCCTGCTGCACGCTCTGCGAAATGCGCAGGATGCCGTTGGCGATGTCGGTCTCGGTGGGGCCGTTCACCGTGAGCTTGCGGCCTTCGCTTCCCATGATGGCGGTGCCAGCGAACTCGACGCCGCGCATGCGTGCCTGGGCGGGGTTGAGCATCGGGTCGTAGAACTCGACGGTGACCTTGTCGGTCTGCTTGGCCATCTGTTCGTAGATTTCCACGGTCTCCCGCATCATGCGGTCATGGAAAAAGACGATGTGCACCGGCTTCTCCAGGCGTTGGAGCATGGCGGCGGTGGCCGGGGACAGCGAAAACAGCCTAGCCTCCGTCATGTCGATGCGGACCGGAAAGCGCACGGAAAAATAGGCCGCCGCCACCAGGATGCCGATCACGCCCAGGGTATAGAGCAGCACTTCGCCGCGGCGTTGCCGGACCATGTCGCGCAAATCCGCACGCAAACCAAAGAGTCCCCAGACCGTGAGCGCGGCTCCTGCGATTCCAAGCACGGCCACGGCGACCTGGGACTGCAGGAAGATCGCCTTGACCGCGACGGTAGTTGCCAGCAGGGCGATCGCTGCCAGCAGGATGAGGCCGGAACGGAAGGATCCCATGGTCAGCGCCGCCACTGCAGGTAACTGGTATTGAGGGTCAGCGCGATCGCGCTGACGATCAGGTAGAAGAATACCGCTTCGCTGCGTATCAGTCCGCGGATGAAATCGCCGAACTGGATCGAGAACGAAAGGTAACCCAGCAGCGCGCGCAGGAACTCGGACCCCTGGAACGACTGCAGGTGGCCGACGAACCAGAATCCGAGCAGCACGGGCACGGTGATGAGCGCGGCGACAATCTGGTTCTGGGTGAGGGCCGAGAAGAACTGGCCGATGGCGAGGCAGGCCATGCCCAGCAGCAGGAAGCCGAGGTAGCCGGAGAATATCGTGGTCGTTTCCGGATTACCGTACAGGAACAGCGGAATGAGGTTGATGCCTGTCGCGGCGGTCATCAGCACCAGCATCGTGACGGCGCCCAGGTACTTGCCGAGCACGACCTGCCACGGCCGCAGCGGCAGGGTGCCAAGCAGTTCCATTGTGCGTCCGGTGTACTCGCCGGAGAACAGGCGCATGGTCAGCACCGGGATCAGCGTGACCAGCAGGATGCCCATGTTCTGCAGGGTCTGGTCCATCGTGCCGATGCCGGTGAGGAATATGTTGTAAACGAAAAAATATCCGGTGCCGAGCAGGAACACGGCGATCACGAAATACGCGATCGGCGAGCGAAAATAGGTCGCCAGTTCCTTCTGGTATACGGCGAGCATGCCATTCATGTCGGTGCGCCCCCTGGCTGGTTCATGCGGTTTCCCGGTTTTCGCTGATGTAGCGCAGGAAGATGTTTTCCAGCGTCGGCTGCTGGCGTTCCAGGCGGTGCAGGGACCAGCGCGCCGCGACGACGCGCGCAATGACGGATTCGATGCCGTCCCGATTTTCGACCTGGCATTCGATCGAGAGCAACTGGTTTGCACCTGCGCTCGGTGCGACATTGACGCTCTGGACCCCGTCGACGGCGAGCAGCGCCTCCCGAATCGCATCCGACGGGCCCGTCGCCAGCAGCGAAACCTGGTTGGTCTGCTCGGACGCCCGCTGTAGCCCGGCGGGCGAATCGATGGCCAGCAGCCTGCCGTGGTTGATGATCGCCACGCGCCGGCAGATCAGCGTCACTTCCGGAAGGATATGCGTGCTGAGCAGCACGGCGTGGTCCACGCCGAAGGCGCGAATGACTTCCCGCGTTTCATGAATCTGTCCGGGATCGAGCCCGGCGGTTGGTTCGTCGAGCAGCAGCACCTCGGGTTTGCCGAGCAGCGCCTGGGCCAGGCCGACGCGCTGGCGATAGCCTTTGGACAACTTGTAGATCTCGCGCTTCACCACTGCTTCCAGCTTGCAAGCGTGGATCACGCGGTCGAGGTCGCTCGCGATGGACGCGCGCGGCACACCCTTTACCTTGGCGACGAAGCGCAGGTAGGCCGAGACATCCAGCACATCGTACAGCGGCGGATGTTCCGGGAGGTAGCCGATCTTGCGCGCGGCCTGGTCGTTCTGCGTCGCCATGTCGCAGCCGGCCACGGACACGCGGCCGGAACTCGCCGTGGTGAAGCCGGCGATCATGCGCATGGTGGTGGTCTTGCCGGCGCCGTTCGGTCCGAGGAAACCGACGATCTCGCCTTTTTCGACGCTGAAGGAGACGTCGTGGATGATCGTTTTGGAGCCGTAGCGCTTGGATACCGATTCGAGGGCGATCATTGCCGCGGATTACCGTGTTTGAAAGGGCAAAAAAAACCCCCCGCTTCCGGGGGGCTTTTTCAGGAAAGAACGAACTGCTTACTTATACCACTTCGCGCCCTTCGCCTTGAACTGGTCGCCGTCGTGAGCCATAAAAATCTGCGCGCCTTCGAGGTCGCGCATGAATTTCAGGCGGTTGACGGAATCGGTGTAGTCCTTGACGCTGTAGTTCAGGCCTGCCGGATAACCGTCGAGGTTTTCCTGCATCCAGATGGCGTCCTGAGAAATGATGATGGTGCCGGACTGCGGCAGCTTGACCTTCATCGACTGGTGGCCGATGGTGTGGCCGGGCGTCGACAGGATCATGACGCTGCCATCGCCGAACAGGTCGTAGTCGCCAGCCAGTTCGAGGTAGTTGAATTCGCGGGCGTTATCCATGTCGGCCATGACGAAGCTGCCGGGGGAGGTGCGGCCCTGGAACTTCTCCGGCCACCAGCCCTGGTACAACTCCTTCTTCTGCAGAACGTGGATCGCGTTCGGGAACATTTCGATGTTGCCGATGTGGTCCAGGTGGCTGTGCGAAGTGACGACGACCTTCACCTTGTCCGCCGAGTAACCCAGCTTCTTCAGCTGCGCGTCGATCACGTCTGCACGCGTCTGGCTCGGTTTCAGGAAGTCGCAGTTGCCGGGTGCCCAGTACTTCTTGCAGTTGTCTGCGCCGTCAGAAACGGCGACGTTGTTGCCGGTGTCAAACACGACCAAGCCCTTCGGGTGATCCAGAACCCACATGCTCACCGGAATGGTGATGTCGCGGGACTTGTCGGCGGGCAGAGCGGGAATCAGGCCGCGAATGTCGAACGGGCCGAACATGCCGCTGGTGGTCCAGTACAGTTTTTGTGCGAATGCCGCGTTCGAGCTCGCAATGAACAACAAGCCCAACAGCGCGGCAAATATGCCTGACTTCTTCATGCTTCAGTTCCTCCGTTTTTTAATGGTCGATCTCATGCGTACATGCACCGCCTGTTTTTTCCGTCCGCTATCTCAAAGACCGGGATTTTTATTCCCCGAGACTCGTTCAGGTGCCTGCAATACGGCGCGAGCGAAGTGTGCCCATTCCCGTACGGGGCGTCAATCCGCAACGCCAGATAACCCCTTATTCAAAAGTGCATTCATACAATGTTTATACTTCGTAAGAAACATCGCCAGCGGCTAAAGAGGCAGGAGGTTTGATCAGGCGATGCTGTCGGCGCTGACCAGACCCTTTGCGAGTAGCGACCGGAACACCTCGCAAGTCTGGCGGATGCCTTCCTCAATGGGCATGGCGCCGTAGTCGCCGAGGTAGTTGCGCACCGGCAGGTCGGACAAGGCCATTGGGAACGGCAACGCCTCTCCGGCGATCTCGATCATGGCTCCTGGAACCAATTTCTTAAGCAGATCAACCGATTGTTCGACGGTCGAGGCGACGCCGTTGATGTCGAATACCTCTGCTCCGGAGCGGACTTTGGAGACGGCTTTGATGAAAGCGCTCGCCACCTCCCCGGCGTGCAGCCAGGAAACCGGTCCTCGGAACGGGATCGTATACGGCTTGCCCGCCGCGGCTGCCAGGATTGCGACCGTCGTCTTCGAAGTCATGCCCTGGTCGCGGCCGATTCCGTAAACCACCCCTGGGCGCAGGCCTACGCTGGGAATCTGCCAGTCCTGGGCGTAGACCCGAGCGGTCTGCTCGTTGCAGAACTTGTAGGCACCATAGAGTGTGGCGAGGGTCTTGGGATCGAACACGCCGTGCGCGGCGATCGAACTGGCATACGCCAGGCGTTTGATGCCGAACTTGCGCGCGGCCTCGAAGATGTTTGCGGTGCCGACCACGTTCACCCGGGCGCCTGCTATCGGGTCCGCTTTGCAAAATGGCACTTGCAGCGCCGCGAGGTGGATGATGGCCTTCGCACCGCTTTTCTCCACCGCGCTCATGACGGCGGCGGTATCGCCGATGTCGCCGGTAAACCAGGGCACCTGCGACAGTTCCGACTCGGCCATGAGCAATCTCGGACGGCGCTTGTCATCGGTCAGATCCATCGCAGTAACCGGCACGCCGGCGTCAGAGAGCAGCGTCAGTGCCCAGCTACCGATGCATCCGCCGGCGCCTGTGACCAGCACGGGCCCGTCGAAATCCTTCGGATTTACCTTGAATTGATTGAACACAAACGCCCCCTCACGTTTCCATTGGTAGAGCCGGATCCCGCGCCCATTCGGACAGCGAGGCATCGTAGAGCTTGACTTTGTCGTAGCCGAGCATCGTTAGCACGAAGGTATCCGCCGTTGCCGCGATGCCGCCGCCACAGTAAGCAATGGCAGCGGGCTTGGATAAAGGCGTGGCAAACATCAGGCGCAGCTCTTCAGCACTCTTGTATACGTTGTTGTCGTCCACCGTCGCCATGGCAGCCAGGTTGATGCTGCCTTTGATATGCCCGCGGCGACCGTAATATACGCCTCCGGTGCCAAGGTGCTGCTCGGGGCGCAATGCGTTGATGGTGCAGATATGCTCCCTCCCGATCGCCGCCAGCACGTCGTCTTTGGTGGCGATCATGTCCCGGCGCGCGGGGCGCGCTTCAAAAAGTGCCCGGGCGCGATGGGGCGCCGCGCCACTTTCGACTGGCCGGTTTTCCCGCCGCCATTTCTGGAATCCGCCGTTGAGGACTGCCGAGCGCGCGTGCCCGAATACGCGCAACATCCACCACATTCGCGTTGCCCACCAATGATTGGCGCCGGAATAACTGACGACCAAAGTGTCATTGCCGATGCCCAGTGCAGACATCGCCTCCGCGAACTGGGTGCCGGAAGGGAGCATGAAATGGAAAGGCGCCAATGTATCGGCGACGTCATGGTCCATGTCCACGAATGCGGAACCTGGAATGTGCGCTTTGAGAAAATCATCGCGTCCCGGCAGCACCGTGTAATAGCTGTTGTCGGGAAGGGAAGGCAGATGGGTGGTGCAGTCCAGCACGCGTACGTCCGGAGCATCGAGATGCCGGGCCAGCCATTCGGTTTCGACCAGGAGTTCAGGACGGATGAAACCTTGTGTCATATCTTCGCGTACCAGGCATATAACGAAGACCGAAGGCTACCAAAAAAACGCCGACGTCCGCGATCGGATCGTGGCGCGAAAATGCCATGCGGCACTCGAGGTGACGGATTTCCGGGAACTAATGAACGCCTCGCGGTATCAGAAGTGGCCGCGGAATGTGGCCATCAGGAAATCGCCGCCCGCGTCGATTTTCCCGCCGGGTATGGTTGGTCCGAGGTCCGCTTCCGTCCTGAGTGTCCGGTATTCGAGGCCGACGGAGAAACCGCGGGTGACGAAGTAGTCCGCCCCGACCAGCCCCTGATAGCCAAAATGGGTGTCATGCTCTTCGTCGCTTCTGAAGGGATTGTCCTTTGTCCTCAACGACGTGTAATAAGCCCCTGCACCGCCCCCGGCATAGAGTTCTATCCTGTCGAGCGGCAATATGAACTTCACGACGCCGGCGACTCCTGAAGTAGTCAGGCGGGAACGACCGTTCGAAGAGGAAACTGTTGGTGGCGTATCGACCGTTTGGTAGGAAGACAGGCCGTCTATTTCGAGCGCGATATACGGGGTTGCCCGATAGCCGCCGCTGAAGAACCCGCCGACCTGTCCACTCTCATTCTGGAGTTGGGAGTTGGACTCCTCCCGATAACCGCCGCCCCCGCCTCCCAAATACCAACGCCCGACGCGCTCAGGTGCGAACATCCCACCGGAGTCGGCTCCCGCCACCAGCGGGCTTAAGGTAAGGATCGCGAATATCAGCGATGTCCAGCGCATAGATCGAAGCATTGCAGCCTCCAGGTGGGGAAATGGTTATCGGAATTTGGGATCCTTCGATCGGTGTGACCGGTCGGCCCCACGAACGTTCCAGACAAATCAAGTCTTTGATTCATAAAGACCTGGCAATGTTTTTCGCTTGGCAATGAATTCATCTGTCGACAACAACAGCGTTCAGCAATTTGCATCCGCGGCCGATTCCTGCATGATTCGCTTCTTGCTGACGTGAACTTGCCCGTCCGCCGTATAAGTCCTTAAAACCAAACCGGAACCAGGTGGAGGCCGCATGCTGAGAGACGCCGCGTATTACGAATCCCGATACAACAACCGGGCGGCGGTCCCGGAGTTTCAGCGTCATTTCGACCGCTGGGCGCTGTCGTCAGCGCAAGCCCGGCGCGAACTGGACGTGGAACTGGACGTTCCCTACGGGGACGACCGGATGGAGACGATGGACATCTTTCGTCCGCAGGGCGAAGCCCGGGCCCTGCTCATGTTCATCCACGGCGGCTACTGGCGCTCGCTGGACAAGAAGGACCATTCCTTTGTCGCCGCGCCTTTCGTCAACGCCGGCGCCGCGGTCGCCGCCATCAACTATGCCCTCTGCCCTGCAGTAAAGGTCGAGGACATTGTGATCCAGTGCCTCAAGGCCGGGGCATGGCTATACCGCAATGCCGCCGAGGTCGGCGCGCCGAGGAATCGCATTTTCGTGGCTGGACATTCGGCCGGTGGCCATCTGGCCGCGATGTGCATGGCTGCGCAATGGCCACGCCATTCGCGGGGATTGCCCGAAAAGGTCATGCAGGCGGGCATGCCGATCAGCGGCATCTACGATCTAACCGAAATCAGCCTCACGCCATCGGTGAATGCCGACATCCGCCTGAACGAGGCGGGTGCCATCAAGGTAAGCCCTGCCTTCATGCCGCCGGCGACCAAGGCGCCTGTGCACCTGGTGGTGGGCGGACGCGAGATCGACGGCTTCAGGTTTCAGCAGGACCTGCTGGCGGAAAAATGGGCAAACGTGGTCACCGAGAGCATCGTGAGCCCGGACGACAACCATTTCACCATTCTCGATTCGTTTTCCGATCCCGGAAATAACGTGTGCAAGGCTGCACTGCGGATGATGGGACTGTGAAGGGCGGTGAACGGTGAGCAGTGAACAGTCATCGGTGAACGGCAAGGGGCCGAGCCAGGGAGTTGTTTCTGTTCACTGATCACCGTTCACTGTTAACTCGCCGGCAAGCTGTATATAATTACAGTATGCCGCTCAAAACCGTCACCGGGGACCATGGTTTGCCACGAGGCGGCGCTGCTTACAAGGGCCGCGGGGCCACGCTCAATCCAGAGGGCCGCTTCGAGAAGGGTTCGCGCGAGGCCTTCGACGATGGCTGGGATACGCCGCTCGAGGAAGAGCCTGGCCGACCGAAGACCATCGTCACCGCGGAGCGGGTCAAGAGCATCATTTCCCGCAACGAATCTCCCGACATTCCCTTCAGATGCAGCATCAACCCCTATCGCGGTTGCGAGCACGGCTGTATCTATTGTTACGCGCGGCCCAGCCATGCCTACCTTGATCTCTCGCCCGGACTGGATTTCGAGACGCGGCTGTTCGCCAAGGTCAACGCGGCGGAGAAGCTGCGCGTAGAACTGGCCAGACCGGGTTACGAGTGCAGCGCCATCACCATCGGCGCGAACACCGATCCCTATCAGCCTGCAGAGCGCGAATGGAATGTCACGCGCTCCCTCCTCGAAGTCGCGGCGGAGTGCAACCAGCCCATAACCATCATTACAAAGAACGCCCTGGTCGAGCGCGATCTCGACATCCTCGCGCCGATGGCCCGTAAGGGGCTGGTCGCCGTCTTCGTTTCGGTCACGACCCTCGATCACGATCTTGCGCGCAGGATGGAACCACGGGCATCTGCTCCGGCCCGCAGGATCCAGGCAATCCGCGAGCTTGCGCAGGCGAATGTGCCGGTTGGTGTGATGGTGGCGCCGATCGTGCCGCTGCTGACGGATTCGGCGACCGAACAGATCCTTGAAGCGGCCGCCGGAGCAGGCGCAGAATCCGCTGGCTATGTGCTGATGCGCCTGCCGTATGAAGTGAAGGATCTGTTCAAGGACTGGCTGATGCATCACTATCCCCTCAAGGCCGAACATGTTATGAGCCGCGTGCGGCAGATGAGGGACGGCAGGGAGAACGACCCCGACTTCGGATCCCGCATGCGCGGCAAGGGCGAATTCGCCGAACTGCTGGCGTTGCGGTTCGGCAACGCCTGCAAGCGCCTTTCCCTGAACGAGAACAGGCGCAAGCTCGATGTGTCGCTGTTCAAACCGCGGCGCATGGACGGGCAGATGGATCTGTTCGGCTGAGGCACCCTATTGGAGGCGGACCTGCAATGCGAAAAATCTACTCGGCGGCGACGTTGCCGGATGCCCACCTGGTAAGGGGACTGCTGGGACAGGCCGGCATCGACGCGAAGGTGTTTAACGAGAACGCGCAGGGAGGCATGGGCGAGATACCCTTTACCCACGCGTATCCCGAAGTGTGGATCGTCGACGAACGCGACACGGTCCGTGCGCGTGAGCTGATCAGGCAGTTCGAGCGTCCCGGTCCGCAAGCTGCAACCGTGCGCTGCCCCGCGTGCGCCGAAGTCAATCCCGGAAACTTTCAGTTGTGCTGGAGTTGTGGCGAATCCCTTTGAATCTCGCCGTGCAATCCTCTGCAAGCTGGCTGCGGCGCCGTTTCTTTTGGGCGCCTCCGGCATGCTAATGGCGCGCGATAGCAGTCCAAAATTCCAGGCCGCCCTCTACGCCGACGAGACGTTGTCCCGCTACGGCTTTCCGGCAGGGCACCCGCTCGGCGCGGATCGCCAGGGCGCTTTTCTCACGGAGGCGTCAGGGCAGGGGTTGCTGAGCCTGGTTTCCCGGCAGGCAGCTCGCGCGGCGACCCGCGAGGAGATCGAGAGATTTCACACGAAGCGCCATGTCGAGAAGGTGATGACGGCCGAGCGCGATGGTCTGGAATTTCTCGATAACGGCGATACGCCCGTCTTTCCCGGCGTCTACGAAGCCTCGGCACTGGTGGCGGGGGCGGCGCTGGATGGATTGTCGCGCGTGATGAATGGTGAATTCCAGCGCTCACTGCAGCCCGTGGGAGGTCTGCACCATGCCGGCCGCGATCATTCCGCCGGCTTTTGCGTGTTCAGCGACCTGGGCGTCGTCATCGACACCCTGCGTGCGACGTATGGCATCCGTCGCGTCGCCTACGCCGACATTGACGTGCACCATGGCGACGGCATCTTCTATGCTTATGAAGAGGACGCCGGTCTCATCTTCGCCGATGTTCACGAGGACGGCAGGCATCTCTACCCCGGCACGGGTCACGAGGACGAAACCGGGAAAGGCTCGGCAAAGGGGACCAAGCTGAACATTCCGCTTAAACCCGGCTCGGGGGACACTGAATTTGCGCGGGCCTGGCCGCGAGTCGAGGCCCATCTGGTGAAGTACGAACCGGAGTTCGTGATTTTCCAGTGCGGAGCCGACGGACTCAAGGGCGATCCGCTGGCGCACCTGCAGTATTCGTCCGCGACCCACGCGCTTGCTGCGAAGGGGCTCAGGCGTATCGCTGAGCGTTTCGCCAAAGGCAGGATGATGGCCTTTGGCGGCGGCGGGTACGATCGCCGCAATCTTGCGAAGGCCTGGAGCGCGGTATTGCGCGAGATGGCGGACTAGAACCCGCGCAGAGAGGTTCCGGACCTAGCTGGCGCTCTCGGCGAAACCGGTAAGCGTTCCGATTTGCGCCGTGCTCGCGCGGCAGGAACTCGGCAGCCGCGAGGAAATATTCCTGGAGTTGCCGGGATCGGGTCCGCAGTCCCAGGCATTGATCGCGCTGCCGGCTGAAATGGCCGAGGAGCGGCCGACGTCGGGCCACGGGCGGAGCACGATAGCCTCGCCGTCGACATCGCTGTTGATGCCCTGAATCGTGACACGAATTGCGCCTTCGTCGCTGGTCTCGATGGTATTCACGTAGCGTGATTTTCCAGAACCGCCCGCCACCGTTTCGCAATTCCACTGTCCCGCCGCGGGCAAACTGGATGCCGACTGGGCGACTTCCGCAATAGCCGTGCGGCAATCACTGGCAGCTACGATGACTTCGGAGAGCTTTGCCCGGGCGGTGTAGTTCTGGTAGGCGGGAAGTGCGGTGGCGGCGAGGATGCCGATGATGGCGACGGTAATCATCAGTTCGATCAGGGTAAACCCTGCGATTTTTCTGGTATTCATTTCGACTTTCATGACGCTTGCCGTGCGCTCCGGCTGGCGGTCGCTACTGCTACGCAGGACTTGTGCCATTCTGCCGCAAAAGACGCCACGCATATCGGGTTACGATTTTATCGCCCGGCAAGGCATTGTTTCGTCATGCGATCCAGCGCAAGGACGAATGACGGCGCGAGGCGCTTGCGAAACAGTTGCGGTTCGCACCCATCATGCAAATGTCGTGAACTGGAGACGTCGAACAGCGCCGCGTCGTTGCATTGTTGAATGTTGGTGCAAAGCCGGCACGAATCGCGTTTCGGTCTTGTGATGCGGAGCGATTCTCGACGCAATCAGGCGGGGAAGGCGGATTGGCTATCGACTGCCAGCGGGACTCGATCAGGTCTGGTGCGGGGTTTCAGGAAGCGGATGCGCTTTGCCAGGCGCGTACCCTGTCCATGCCGATGTTGGCGCCGCAGAGGACCACCACCACGTTGTCGCCGGCTTTGCAAGGGATCTTTCCTTCCGATAGCGCCGCGACGGAACAGGAAGCAGCCGGTTCCGTCAGCAGTTTTTCCAGATCCAGGATCTCAAGCAGGGCACCGATGGCAGACCGGTCGGAAACCGTGACCAGGTCGGTGACGTAGTGTGAAACAGTTTCAAACTGAAACTTCTCCGTCTTGCGTGCGCCCAGTGTTTCCGCGATCGAGGTAATGGCGGGCAACTCGACGATCCTGCCTGCCCTGTAGCTCTGGTACATTGAGTCCGCCCCTTCAGTTTCCACGCCGACGACCTTCGTCGATGGAGAAAAGTGCTGGACCGCGGAAAGGATCCCGGAGATAAGCCCGCCGCCGCCGATCGATGCCACGATCAGGTCCGGTGTGAGCTGCGGCAGTATTTCGACGACGAGCGTGCCCTGGCCCGCCATGACGTTCGCGTTGTTGAACGGATGAATATAGGTGCGACCGGACTCCTTCGCAACCTGCATGGCAAGAGCATTTGCATCATCCCAGGCCGCACCGTGGATGATGACTTCCGGCTCCAGACGCCGGATGGCCGCCAATTTCGCTTCGGTCGCGGACACCGGCAGAAAAACTGATGCCGGCACGCCAAGCTTCGCTGCGGCATAGGCGACCGCAAGCCCGTGATTGCCGCCCGACGCGGTGACGACGCCGAGCCTGCGCTGGTCCGCCGTCAACCGGGTGAGCGCACTGAAGGCGCCGCGCACCTTGAAGGAATGCGTCGGTTGCAGCGTCTCGAGCTTGAAATAAATATTGGCGCCCAGCCTGCGGCTGAATTCATCGGAACGGATCAGCGGCGTCGGCACAAGATGGGAACGAATGCGTGCGGCAGCGGCTTCGATGTCGAGTCTGGGTATCAGCATTGCCGATCGGGAACGGGTTAGGGCCGCCAGCCGCGCCGCTTGCTAAAACCGTTCGGGGATCTGGTATCCGGCAAGCAGGTACTTGATGGTTTCCCCTAGATTATCTCACCTTCTGATGGTATTCAGACCGGAGGAGATTAGCAGAAGGCCACGCGGGCAGGGATCCCGGGCGTGTGCGGCCCCCGGCCGGCCAATCAGCCGCGGGAGCCCGTCCTGCGGCGGCGTTCGCTGGCGGGCATAACATCGCTGGTGCGCCGATCCGCGATGCCGGCGCGCCGGATCAGGTCGTTCCAGAACGTGTCGCTCTTTTCTGATTTGAAGGATACGTATAACGCCACTTGCTCGGGATAGGCCTCGTTCGAACCGAGCCTCGGCAGGTGACGTAGCGGCGATTTCCTCACGAAGTTCTGCCGGTCCGCTTCCCAGGCATGCAGGATGGTATGCCAGAGCGATCGCTCGAACGGGTCGTCCTCCTCTTCGAACCCGTACTGCCACTTGAGGAAGGAAATTTCGACCGGGGTCAGATTCTTGCCGTTGAATTCAATGCTCATGCTGGCCTCATTGCGTCCCGATGGTTTGCCTTATGACGCGAATGATAGGGGAAAATTCAACGGGGCGGCGAGATTACACGTGCCAGCCTGCATCGGGGTGCGAGCGGCCGGGGCCGGTGCAAAGACAACTGATCTAAGGTAAACAGGGGAACAGGGGGATGCCGCATGGCATCCCCCTCCCGGTATTGCCGCTTCGAAACAACCGGAGCGATAGCCCTGTTGTCCCTAGTTTGCTTTTGCCGCCTTCCCGCCGCTGTCTTCCGGTTGCCAGCCGCCACCGAGCGCCTTGAACAGATCTGCGGTCGCGCTCAGTTGCGCGCGTTGCGCTTCCAGCCGGTTGAGTTCGGCGTCGAGCAGCGCGCGTTCCGCGATCAGCACTTCCAGCAGGCTGGCGATCCCGTTGTCGTAGCGCAACTGGGCCAGGTCGAGCGAACTCTTCAACGCATCGCGCCGCACCGTTTCCGCATCCAGCGATTCGCGCGCCTTACGCTGGATCACCAGCGCATCGAGCGCATCCTTGAACGCCCGCCGGATCGAGGATTGGTACTGCGTCAGCACCTGCTGTTCACGCGCTTCCGCGACGGCGACCTGCGAACCGGTACGACCTGCGTCGAAGATGGTCTGGGCCGCCGAGGCGGAAAACTGCCAGATACGCGAAGGCGCCTTGAACAGGTCGCCGAGAGAACTGCTTTCCACACCGAACAGACCGGTCAGCGAGATCGAAGGGTAATAGGCGGCTTTCGCCAGGCCGATGCGCGCGTTGGCCGAAACCAGGGACTGTTCCGCGGCGCGGATGTCGGGGCGTCGCTCCAGCACATCGGACGGCAGGCCGGAAGGAACCGGCGGCGGTGCTGTAAGCGCCTCGATCGCCGTGCCGCGGTCCATGGGCTTCGTGACGATATCGCGCGGGCTGCGGCCGATGAGGACGGCCAACGCCGTTTCCTGCTGCGCAAGCTGGCTTTCGATCGTCGGCAGCAGTGCCTGGGCCTGCGCAGCTTCCGCTTCGCTCTGTTTCAGATCGAACTCCGAGGCGACGCCGGCTGCGAGGCGCTTGCGCGTCAAAGCCGTCGAAGCCAGCCGGGAGGAAACCGTGCGCTTGGTGACTTCGACCTGGGCATCGAGCGCGCGCAGGTTGAAGTAGCTGCGCACCACGTCGGTGACCAGCGTGAGCCGCACCGCATCGCGGTTGAATTGCGATCCAAGCAAGTCGGCCCTCGCGGCTTCCGTGGCGCGACGATACTTGCCCCAGAAGTCGATTTCGTAGGCCGCATTGAGCGTTGCGCGATAGCTGCTGAACTCCGGATCGGAGGCTGGAGGAATGCCCAGCAGGCTGTTCTGGCTGGCGCGGTTGCGTGATGCGGAGCCGTTGGCGGTCACGCCCGGATACTGGTCCGCGCGGGCGATGCCGAGGCCAGCCCGTGCTTCGGCAACGCCCGCGATCGCCTGGCGCAGGTCCAGGTTCTGCAGCAGGGCCTCGTCCACCAGCTTGTCGAGTACCGGGTCGTTGTAGGTCTTCCACCAGGTTGCCGAAACCGGATCGGCTGCGGTTGGGCCAGGCCATTGCTCCGGCATGTCGGTTTGCGGACGCTTGTAATCGGGGCCCACGGTCATGCAACCCGCCAGCGCGGCAATCATTAGCGTCGCAGCCAGTATGCGATGGCGTTTCATGACGTTGCTCCTTCCTCGCCCGAACTTGTTCCGTGTTGTGTGTGGCGATGCGGTGTTCTTGCTGCCCGTTCAGCGGTTACGCGGTGATGTTCGATCTCGGCCCGGATCTGCGAGGTGGATCGTTTCTCGGTCAGGTGCCGGTCCGTGATCAGTTTGAAGAAAAGCGGCACGAAGAAAATGGCCAGGAAGGTTGCGGCAATCATGCCGCCCATGACACCCGTTCCGACGGCGACCCGCGCTCCGGCGCCGGCGCCGCTGGAGAAGGCCAGCGGCATCACGCCGAGAATGAAGGCGAGCGAAGTCATCAGGATCGGACGGAACCGCAGCCGCGCTGCTTCCACCGCCGCCGCGGAAGGCGACAGTCCTTCATTGTGCTTCAGCGAAGCGTATTCCACGATCAGGATCGCGTTCTTCGCGGCAAGGCCCAGCAGCGTTACCAGGCCGATCTGAAAATACACGTCGTTGGTCAGGTTGCGCATGTAGACCGCGGCAAGCGCGCCGAAGGTCCCGAATGGCAGTGCCATCATCACCGACAACGGCAGCGACCATTTCTCGTACTGCGCGGCCAGGATCAGGAACACCATGATGGCGGCAAGGCCGAGCGCCAGCGTCGACGTGCCGCTGGACTTCTTTTCCTGGAAGGACGCGCCGCCCCAGTCGTAGCTGAAATCCGCAGGCAGGACTTCGCTGGCGATTTTTTCGACCACCTGGATGGCCTGGCCCGACGACACGCCCGGCGCGCCCTGGCCCAGCAGCTTCACCGAAGGCAGGTTGTTGAAGCGATCAAGCGAGTCCGGGCCCGACGTATAGGCGACTTTCGCCAGCGCCTTGATCGGGACCATTTGTCCGCCGTCCGAGCGAACGTAGAGTTCTCCCACCGAATCTGGCCGGTTGCGATAGCCCGGTTCAGCGGACATCAGCACCTGCCAGGTGCGGCCGAACTTGTTGAAGTCGTTCACGTAGTAATAGCCGAGCGTGGCCGACAGGGTGCCGAAGATCTCGTTAAGCGGCACGCCGAGCGCCTTGGCCTTTTCGCGGTCGACGTCCACGCTCAGTTGCGGAACGCCGGACCGCCACAGGGTCTGCACGCCTGCGAGCTGTGGATCCTTGTTGGCGGCCGCCAGGAACTTGCCCATTTCCTGGGCCAGGCGCTGGGGTCCGCCCTCGCCGCGGTTCTGGATGTAGAACTCGAAACCGCCGGCGTTGCCGAGGCCGAAAATCGGCGGCGGCGCGAAGGCCAGCACCAGGCCTTCCTTGATGTGCGCCGTCTTCATGTAGT
>CAYODB010000017.1:0-32775 GCA_964402495.1 uncultured Bordetella sp. | reverse complement strand
GCGCGGCCTGGTGTAGCAGCTTGTACACATCCTCCAGTTGCATCTGCGGATAGCGACCGAGATGTTGGGATATGACCTGATTGACGAACTTCATTGCCGTTCCCCCGCTATGCACAGATGCGCATATTAATCCAAGGAAGAAGCGTTGCGGTCGTCCGGAAACGAGACGGCTTGCCAGGCGCCGATGGGAAGAATAAAGTCGCAAAGTCGGTACGACGATGGGCACCGGTACCCAGATTGCGCTGCAGCAACGAAATCAAAAACCGGTTATTACGTGGCTATGTCCTTGCAGGAGGAGTGGTAGAAATCCAACAATGAGGAGGAATGCCAAGATGGAACGTGTACAGGAAATAGAATTCATCGACCAATCCAGGCCTGTGGAGAAAAAGGAATCCAAATCATTGGATCGCCGCGGCTTTCTGGCGGCGGCCACCGGCCTCGCTGCAATCACCGCGATGGCGCCGGATGCATTCGCGCGTAACTTCATCGACAAGTACGATGCGGACGGCCCGATCGCGCGCTATCCGAACCCGGACATCATCGGCTTCGACAAGCGCTTCAAGTACAAGCTTGGGAACACGCCGATTATTCGCCACTATCGCGGCACGATGTGGGCGGAAGGGCCGGCGTGGAATACGGTCGGCCGCTACCTGATCTGGAGCGACATTCCCAACAACGAACAACTACGCTGGATCGAGGAAGACGGCCATGTCTCCCGCCAGTTCCGCTTCCCGTCGGGGAATTCCAACGGCAACATCTTCGACTATCAGGGACGCCAGGTCGCATTCGAACACGGCACCCGCCGCGTCGGCCGCTACGAACTGGACGGCAGTTACACGGTGCTGGCGGACAAGTCGTCCGACGGCAAAGGGCTCAATGCCCCGAACGACGGCGCTGCGCATCCGGACGGTTGGTATCTCTTTACCGATCCAGGCTATGGTGGCTTGATGAACTACGAAGGTGAGCGCCTCAAGTCAAGCACACCCCAGCCGATCCAGAAGGAAGCCGTATACCGCATCGACGCTCCGGGCAAAGTCGAGAAAGTGGCCGATGAACCGTTCAAGCCGAACGGGCTGTGCTTCTCGCCGGATTTCAAGAAGGTGTATATCGCGGACACCGGCTTGTCGCATTACCCCAATGCCAAGAGCGTGATCTGGGTGTACGACCTGGACGGCAAGAAGCTCAAGAACGGCAAGACATTCGCCAGCATGGAAATGGACGGCAAGGTCGGTTTCGCCGATGGCATCCGCTGCGACGAAGACGGCAACGTCTGGGCGGGCATGGGCTGGGTGGGCGACGGCTATGACGGCGTGCACGTGTTCGCGCCGGATGGCGTTCGCATCGGCATGATCCGCATGCCGGAAATCGTTTCCAACCTGGCGTTTGGCGGCAGCAAGCGCAACCGCCTGTTCATGACGGGAAGCACGTCGCTGTATTCCGTGTACGTGGAAACCCGGGGCGCAAACGTCGGCGGCTGATTCAGGCGACTGGCGGAAAACAAAAGCCCGCACCGAAAGGTGCGGGCTTTTCGTTTGGCTGCGAGGTGATGCGTGTCAGAACGGCAGCGCGTATCCCACCGTCACGTAGTCCACGTAATCGTTGATCTGGGTGTATTCCACATCCAGGACGCTTGTGCCCATGCGAAGCCCGATGCCGACCCCGCCAGCCAGGTTGGTGTCGTTGTCGAAGCCATCGTCCCAGTAGCTGACGCCGACTTTGGCCTTGAAATGAACGTCGCCCTGCGAACGCCATACGCCGTAGGCGGCGACCGAGTTGATGCTGTAATCGTTATTGCTGTCGATTTCTCCGTCGATGATACCCAGATTCAGGTCGGCCTCCGCGGAGAAACCGTTCTGCAATTCCTTGCCGAGCCCTGCCGCCGATGGTGATGCCGGTTTCGTTGTTGGAGCCGTGTGGTTTCATGATGCCGACGGTGCCGCTGAACGACAGGCCCCGGGTCGCATCCTGTGCCATCGCCAGCGGCGCGGCCAGCGCGCCGGCCAGTCCGAGCGCGATTACCAATGTCTTTATATTGTATTTCCTCTTTGCCTTGTTGATGTCGCTGATGCCTTTGAGGAACTCCTGCTCAGGGATTTAGCCGCGTAGTCCGGCATAAAGTTCGACACCGCCGGGCGGCGGAATGTCGCCATGAAACTTCACGAAGACTGGCGAAACGCGACGCGGACCGTGACCATCATTGACCGGGAAGGAGCCGCGGGTGGTGCGCGCAGTTGCTAGCGCTGTTTACCCGCCAGCTCGCCGAGGCGCGCGATCGCCTGCTCGACCTTCGGGGACCAGAGTTCGGCGCAGCCGATGCGCATGCAATTCCGGTAGCGGTCGGCCGCGGTGAACAGCGCGCCCGGGCCGAATGAGACGTTGTTGCGCAGCGCCTGCCGGAACAGTTCGACCGAGTCGCGATAAGCGGCACGCTGCGCTTGTCGAGCATTTTGACCAGGCGCTTCTTGTTCTCGTCGGACATGGTGAAGCCGAGCGGATTCTGCGCATTCGGCATTGCAATGACCGCGGCGATCTTCGACCTGTCGAGTGCGAACTCGAGCGCGTCGAGTGAAATGCCCTCGCGCGGGTGGGTGGGGATCTCCAGCGCCTTGATGCCGAGGCTTTCGAGCGTCTGCAGCAGCCCGAAGTAAGTCGGCGATTCGAGCGCTACGGTATCGCCCGGCTTGGCAACCGCGAGGGGCTTGCGGCGGGAGATGGACGAAATCAGGCGCTGTAGCTTGCCGGTAGGCATGTACTCGGGCGGCGGGCAGGCCGTGCCGAACGACATGATGCCGGGCCGGCGGGAATCGAGTACATCCTGAACCAGCGCGCTGATCCCTACCAGCTTCGCAGCCTTGGGCGGATTGGAAATCGAAGGCTCGTCGGCGATACGAGTCCGGTGACGGACGTAGTAGCCGGCGTTCGGCCGCGCCTCAATGAGGCCCCGATTTTCCAGGACTTCGTAGGCGCGCAGCACCGTGGCGACGGACACGCGGCGCTGCACGGAAAGCCGCCGGACGGAAGGCACCCGCTCGCCGGGACGCAAAGTGCCCGCGGAAATCATGACGGAAATCGAATCGGCGACGGTCTCGTACAGTACGGTCTGGGTCATGGAGGCACTCTAAGCAGCAGTCCGGCCGCCGAACAGGCACAGCTTCCGGCACATTGGACCAGAACAGTTTGCCGCTTCCACAACTGTTATGGAAACAATTTCAGTTTTCTGAATCTGTTATGGTCGCCGCCCGGGGCTTAGCATGGGCGCCATGAAAGTGGATATCGAAAGGGCGACCATGGATCTCGAAAGGATGCAGATCATCAGACTGCGCGGGGCGAGAGGCGTACAGCTTTCCTGCCGCGGAGGAAGCCTGTGGGCCACGCAGGAGGGACTGGCGCGGGACGATTTCCTGGTGCCGGGCGTCAGTCAGGTGATCGAGACCGACGGCATGGTAGTGATCGAAGCGATGCTGGCGTCCTCGCTCACCATCGATTCGCGTAAGCACTCCGTCGTTGCTGTGACGGCGGGCCTCGAGCCGCGCACCGCCTGAGTTCGTGCCTCAGGCGTTGCCGCGGCTGTTGCGGTGACGTCTGTTCCCTGTTTCCCTTCTTCGGCACGCCTCCCGTGCGGCCGTGCCAGTTAACTCCAGCGGAGGGATTCCGCGCGCATGCGATCCTGGAATTGAGCAGGCGTGCGCGCCGTTGACCTTCATGCCCATCCCGGCGAGGCGCCGGGCGTGCCTTCGGGTATAGTTCAGCGGAATCGGGGAATTTTAAAGTTGACACCACACACTCTCAAAGTTCTGCGCATTCTGGAAGATGGGGAGTTCCATTCCGGAGAAGCCGTGGGGCGCTCGCTCGGGATCACCCGTGGTTCGGTATCGAATGCGCTGGCCGATGTTGACGATCTGGGCCTCAGCGTGCTCAAGGTTCATGGCCGCGGCTACAGACTGTTGACGCCGGTGCAGTGGCTCTCACGCGAGGCGATCCAGCGCCATCTCGGCAGCCAGGCGCGGCGCTTCACCCTGGAAGTTGTGGATGAGACCGGATCGACCAATACCGACCTGACAGCCGCCGCCGCCCGCGGCGCGCCCTCGGCGAGCGTAAGAGTGGCGGAGTTCCAGACCCGAGGGCGCGGCCGGCGCGGGAGGGACTGGCATTCCGGCCTGGGCGGGGCGCTGACATTCTCCCTGCTGTGGCGCTTCGAACAGGGCGCGGGCTTTCTGTCCGGCTTGAGCCTCGCGGTCGGGGTGGCCCTGGCGCGGGTGCTGCGCCGTCACGGCGCCGCCGATGTCATGCTCAAGTGGCCGAACGACCTGCTCTGGCGGCATCTCAAGGTCGCGGGCATCCTGATCGAGCTGAGCGGCGATGTCATGGGGCCGACCGCGGCGGTGATCGGCATCGGCCTCAACCTGCGGCTTCCCGAATCGGTGAAGGCGCGCATTGACCAGCCGGTGGTGGATCTGGCGAAGATGGGCATCGACATGGACCGCAATCACCTGTTCGCGGAAATCCTCGCCGAGCTCGACTCCGTGCTGGAGGTGTTCTCGGCAGAGGGATTTTCGCCTTTCCGCGATGAATGGAATGGCGCTCATGCCTATCAAGATAAAATGGTGCGGCTGAAGATGCCGGACAAGGTCGAGTTCGAGGGCCGGGTGGAAGGCGCGGCCGAGGATGGCGCGCTCACGATCTCGACACGTACGGGGCCGCGCAAGTTTTATGGCGGCGAGTTGAGTCTCAGGCCCGCCGGTTGAAGGAATCCAACAGCAGTGCTGAACACCATCGACGATCCAACGTGATACTTGCAGTGGATGCCGGCAACAGCCGGATCAAATGGGCGTTGCACGATGGCCGGGCCTTTGCGAAAGAAGCCTGGGTGGCGCTGGCCGATGTTCGCGAACTTGGCCAGGCGTGGACGCCGCTGCCGCAGCCGTCCCGCATCGTGGTCGCGAATGTCGCGGGCGATGGGGTGCGCGATGGCTTACGCGAGTCGTTCGGTTTGTGGAATGCCGAAGTCATCTGGGTAGCCGGACAACGCAGCCAGTGCGGCGTGACCAGCCTCTATGACGTCCCCGCCCAACTCGGACCCGACCGCTGGGCGGCGCTGATCGGAGCCTGGCATCTTGAAAAGGGCGCCTGCCTGGTCGTCAATGCCGGCACAGCCATGACGGTGGATGCTCTGAACGCTGCCGGCGAATTCCTTGGCGGGTTGATCGTTCCCGGCTTCGATCTCATGCACCAATCCCTCGCCCGCAGCACCGCTTTGTTGTCGCCCGAGCAGGGCCGCTATGCGGCCTTTCCCCGCAACAGCGCCGACGCAATCACCAGCGGCGCGATCCAGGCCCTGTGCGGTGCCGTCGAACGCATGAGAAACGAAATGGCCGCCGCGGGACAGGGCGAACCTGCGGTAGTGGTCGCCGGCGGAGCGGGCGGCGTCCTCGCGGAGCATCTGCGGATGCGCGCGCGATACGTCGAAAGACTGGTGCTCGAAGGCCTCGTATGCATCGCAGGTGACGCACGGTGAAATGGATTTTTTTCCTGCTGCTGGCGGCGAACCTGATATTCGGCGGATACGTCTACTTGCGGGAGCACGCGCCGAACCCGGATGCGCAACTGGTTCGCGCGCAACTGAACGCCGATCAATTGAGAATCGTGCCGCCACGGGAGAAACCGGTTGCTCCGCCGGTGCCCCCCGTATCTACGGTTCAGGCCGCTGCTGCGCCATCCGCCTGCATGGAATGGGGAAGCTTCAGCAGCGGAGAGCTTGCTCGCGCGCAGGGTGCCGTCGAACGCCTTGCGCTGGGAGCCCGGGTGCGTCGCATCGAGGTTCCCGTCACGGCCGGCTTCTGGGTCCATATCCCTCCGATGAAATCGAAGTCCGACATGAATCGCAAGGCGGGGGAACTCAAGGAACTCGGCATCATCGATCACTATCCGGTGCTGGAGACGGGGCGCTGGAGGTACTCGATTTCGCTGGGTATCTTCCGCAGCGAAGAGGGCGCGAAAAAGTATCTTGCGGCCCTGCGCGAGAAGGGCGTGCGTTCGGCAATCGCAGGCAAGCGCGAGCAGCGCATCAACCAGACCGCATTCCTGGTGAGGGACCCGACCGCAGCGGACTCGGAAAACCTGGTCGTTCTCAAACTGGAATTTCCGGGCACCGACCTGCGAGCCATCGAGTGCCCGGTTTCCTGAGGCGGGTCGAGCTTGCTCAGGCCGCGACCAGCGCCCGCGTGCCGCTGCCGTCGTCCCTCAGTTCCAGCCGGCGCGCATGGTATTCGTTCAGCGCCGAACGATGGCCGACGCTGATCATGGTGGTCTGCGGCAGGCGTTCCTTCAGCAGCTTGAACAATCTTTGCTCATTGGCCTCGTCGAGGGCGGAAGTGGCCTCGTCCATGAACAGCCAATCGGGCTTTTGCAACAGGGCGCGAGCAAAGGCGATGCGCTGCTGTTCTCCGGGCGAGAGCTGCAGCGCCCAGTTCTGCTGCTCATCGAGGCGGCTTGACAGCTGCGGCAGTCCGACCGCATTCAGCGCTTCGCGCAATGCCTCTTCCGAATACGGCGATTTGTCCCGCGCCGGGTAGCTGACGACGTCGCGCAAGGTGCCCAGCGGCAGATAGGGTTTCTGGGGCAGGAACAGCCTGGAGAGGCCCTTGGGCATGCGAACCCGCCCCGAGCCGAATGGCCAGATACCGGCGATTGCCCGGAACAGCGTGCTCTTGCCCGACCCTGAAGGCCCCTGGATCAGGACGCTTTCCTGCGGGGCGATGCTGATGTTCGAGGTCCCGACCAGGGGCGATCCGTCCGGCAGATTGAGCGAAACATTTTCGAGGGCAAGCCCGGTACCGCCGTCTTCGACGACCTTGACGCCTTCAGCTTGTGCCGCCTGCTGACGCGCATTCTCGATGGCGTCGTGGAAACCGAGCAGGCGGTCCGAAGTGGCCTTCCACGAAGCGAAGCTGGCATAGGCGCCAATGAACCAGGATAGCGAACCCTGTACCTGGCCGAACGCATTGGAGATCTGCATCAGTCCGCCGAGCTGGATGGTGCCCGCGAAATAGCGGTTGCCCGCCACCAGAAAGGGAAAAATCACTGCAGCCTGGTTGTAGCCGATGGTGAATGTATTGAGGATTTTCTGGCGCTTCATGATGCGCCACCAGTTGTCGACCACATTGCCGAAACGCTGGCGGAAATTCCGCATCTCGTCCGCTTCGCCGCCATAGAGCGCCACGCCTTCGGCGTTCTCGCGGAAGCGCACCAGGCCGAAGCGGAAGTCGGCTTCGAAACGCTGCTGGTTGAAGCTGAGGCCGATCAGCGATTTGCCTATCTTGTGGGTGATCCAGGTGCCGACGATTGCATAGAGCAGCGCCGCCCATACCATGTAGCCGGGAACCACGATTTCTCCACCGCCGTAGGGTATTGGCAGCGGACCGGACAATCCCCAGAGAATGCCGATGAACGAACCCAGCGTGACGACGGCGTTGAGGAATCCGAGCGACAGCGTCAGTGATTCATCCACGAACAGCTTGAAATCCTCGGCAATACGCTGATCCGGGTTGTCGGCAAGATTGCCGGCCAATTGCAGCCGGTAGTAGGCCCGGTCGGCGAGCCATTGCTTCAGATAATCGTCGGTCAGCCAGCGGCGCCAGCGGATCTGCAGCATCTGGTTCAGGTAGAACGCATACACCGCCATCGCGATGTAGAGGGTCGCCAGCATGGCGAAACGACCCATCAGCTTCCAGAAAGCCGCCTTGTCCTTTTCCTGCAACGAATTGTAGAAATCGTTGTACCACGTGTTGAACTGTACGTTCATGTACACCATGGCCAGGGTAAGTCCGATCACAGCGGCGAGCAGGAGCCATGCGGTGAACCGCTCCTCCGACGTCCAGTAGGGTTTTACCAGGCGCCAGACGTCGCGCAGGAAAGATTTTCGGGCGGGCATCGGTGCTTCCTTCCGGGAAGTAATCAGGTCAGGGTTTGCGAATGCGGGAAAGCAGGGCGGTGGTGGAGCGCTGGAACTGGAACGGAATCGAGTGAACCTTGCCGCCCCATTCCAGAACTTCCCTGGCGCCGACGATCTTGTCGACCGGCCAGTCGCCACCCTTGACCAGGACTTCGGGCCGGCACGCCAGGATCAGTTCAAGAGGCGTATCCGTTTCGAACCAGGTGACGATGCTCACGCTTTCCAGTGCGGCCGTGACGGCAAGCCGGTCTTCGAGGGGATTGACGGGCCGGTCGGGACCCTTGTCGAGCCGTTTGACCGAAGCGTCGGAATTGAGTGCCACGACGAGGCTGGCGCCGAATGCCCGCGATTCGGCCAGGTAAGTGACGTGTCCGCGATGGAGCACGTCGAAGACGCCGTTGGTGAACACGAGGGGGCGCGGCGCGGTGCGCAGCCGCGCCGGCAGTTCCTCGGGCGGACAGATTTTGTTTTCGAATGCAGCTGGTCGGGGCACGGCGCCGTCTCCGGTTCGCGCCATCATACATGGCGAGGACATTGGCCGGGCACGCAGCCGCCGTCTATCAGGCGGCAGCGGCGACCAGTTGCCTGCGGTAGCGGGAAAGCGCCTGTATCGATTCGAAGGGTTCGTTAAACAGGCTGGAGAGGTTGTGCAGGATCATCTTGATGACCTTCGCTTCCCAGGCGCGGTCGAAACTGATCTGCGTGTCCAGCCATCGTTCGAGCCACTCGGGATCGGGCAGCCGGCTTTGGACGGTGTCATTGGGAAACAGGTCCTTGCTGACGTGCAGGTTGGTGGGGTGAAGCGGTTTGCCGCTGCGGCCGCTCGATGCCATCAGCAGGCCGACCTTGGCGAAAGCCCTCCTGGCGGAATCACCGAATGTCTCCAGGGCTTTTTTCATATAGCGCAGGTAGGCCCCGCCGTGGCGGGCTTCGTCACGCGAGATGATGCCGTAGATTTTCCGGATCAAAGGCTCGGTGTGCCATTGCGAGGCGCAACGGTACCAGTGGTTGAGCCGGATCTCGCCGCAGAAATGCAGCATCAGCGTTTCCAGCGGCGGCGCGGGATCGAAGTCGAAGCGCACCGCGTGCAGCTCGGCTTCGCTCGGCATGAGATCGGGACGGAAACGGCGCAGGTACTCGATCAGAACCAGCGAATGCTTCTGCTCCTCGTAAAACCACACGGACATGAACGCCGAAAAATCGCTGTCATGCCGGTTGTCGCGCAGGAACATTTCCGTGGCGGGAAGTGCGGCCCACTCGGTGATAGCGTTCATCTTGATTGTGATCGCCTGTTCGTCGGAGAGTTTTCCGGCGTCGAACTCGTCCCAGGGGACGTCGCTGCCCATATCCCAGCGGACGGCTTCGAAGGCCTTGAACAGTTCCGGGTACAACATCGCGTTCTTCATGGTTGGGTGGGGCGCTATGCAGTAGTCTGAGATAGTCAGTTTACGCTGTCCACGTAGCTTCGGATTCACGCCGCGCGCGAATGTCCGGCGCGACCGAAACAACCTCAGGCGCCGGGACTCGCCCGCCACCGGGTTACATGGCCGGCGATCTCCCCCAGTCCGCCAATCAATTGCACGCCGTCGACGGGCTTGCGGATGCGAGCCACCGCCGCACCACCGGCCCATATCTGAATCGCCTCGGGAAGCAGGACCCGAAGATCCTTCAGGCCTGCCGAGGCTTTCTGTTCCGCATAGGAAGCGCTGAACGACAGGGCAACGATGTCGGCGCGATGCCCCCGCGCGGCGGCGGCGATGTCGCGCACCGGGGTTTCATTGCCGAGCGGAATGCAGAACGCCCCCTCCGCAACAAGCAGGGCTTCAGCCATCAGGAGTCCCAGGTTGTGCTGTTCTCCCGGGAGCGAAGTCAGCAATATCCGCGGCGCCTGGCCCTGGGGCTGAATCCCGGTGATTGCATTGCGCAGGACGCTGCGCACCAGTTCCGAGTACAGATGTTCCTCAAATACCGCCAGGCGGCCGCTCCTCCAGCCATTGCCCACCGCCAGGTTCAGGGGGGCCACCGTGTCCAGTATGAAGGCCTTCAATCCCTGAGTTGCCAGTGCCAGCGAAAGATGATGGCGCAACTCCCCCGACTGATGCGATGTAATGAGGTCCAGGTAGGGCTCCGTCCCGGTCCCCGATTGGGGCTCGGGCGCAGCACCGGCGCTACCCAGGGATTCCAGTTCTTCGAGCGTTTGCCCGATGATTTTTCCAGGGCGGTATCCGAGTGCCATCAATCGCTTGATCAAGCGTAGTTTCTGAACCTGCGCCGGGGAGTAAACGCGCTCGCCATGGCGATCTCTCTCGGGCTTGGGGAATGCGTACCGCCGCTCCCACATTCGCAGCGTGTCCTTGCTTAGGCCCGTATCGCGTTCCACCGCACCAATATCCATGAGCATTCCTGAATCCAGATCAGAGACACCGCCATATTGTCCAGGACAAACATTGACAATATTGCGATTAATGGGCTATTGTAGGCAAATAGTGACGTATTGACTAGGACAAAGAAAATTCGAGGCGAGCCTAACGGCAAAGAATGGAAGGCGCGGGCAATTCGTCCGGATGGCGATAAAACCGGGCAATGACCATCCGGACAGGCTCCGCATCCGTAGGAAATTAAAGTGGCGGCGATGGCCGCCCATCAGGTTCAGCGAGGCCGGCGCATTATGTTCGGCGGAGATCCGGTAATTTCCCTCCCCGGTCCGGATCTGCGGTTCAATCTCGTGTCAGGGTCGATTGAGATCCAGCATGAGGCCGGTCCCGCTGATTTCCCCCCCATGGGCTTGCGTTGCGAAGCCGAGGGGGTCGACGCAACTCAACAACAGCGGATGAAAATGGAGACGCAATCGCGGATCGCGGTCATCGGATCCGGCATAGCCGGATTGTCGGCCGCGTGGCTGCTGTCCCGGCGCCATGCCGTGACATTGTTCGAGGCTGCCGGTTATCTGGGTGGTCATACCAATACGGTCGATGTGACTCTGGACGGCGTAACCGCGCCCGTGGACACCGGCTTCCTGGTGTTCAACGACCGCACTTATCCGCAGCTGGTGCGCATGCTCGACTATCTTGGTCTCGCCAGCACAGACAGCGACATGTCCTTCAGCGTGCGCGTTGATGACGAGCAACTGGAGTGGGCAGGCAGTTCGCTCGCCGCGGTCTTCGCGCAGAAGCGCAATCTGGTCAAGCCCAGGTTCTGGGCGATGTTGAAGGACATTCTGCGCTTCAACGGGGAGGGAAGCCGGATTGTCGCTGCCGGGTCCGGCTATGAGGGCACGCTCGGTGAATTTCTGCAGCGCGGCGGCTACAGCCGGATGTTCCGCGACTGGTACCTGCTGCCCATGAGTGGCGCCATCTGGTCCTGCCCGACGAAGCAGATGCTCGAATATCCTGCGGATACGTTCTTCCGCTTCTGCCACAACCACGGACTGCTGCAGTTGACCGGGCGCCCGCGCTGGAAAACGGTTGTCGGCGGAGGGCGCGAGTACGTGCGCAGGCTCGCGGCGGACATCGCCGATATCAGGATGAATAGTCCGGTCGAATCGGTGGTACGGCATGCGGACGGCGCGCAGGTAAGGTTCGGCGCAGGGCGGAGGGAAGATTATTCGGAAGTGGTTTTCGCCTGCCACAGCGACCAGACCCTCAAGCTGCTGGCGGACGCGGTCGACGCGGAGAAAAAACTCCTGTCCCGCATCAACTACCAGACCAACCATGCAGTGCTGCACACCGACGCTTCGCTGCTTCCGAGGAGCCGCGGCGCCTGGGCGGCGTGGAACTACCTGACGGGCAGCGGCGACCCGGATGCGCGACCCGTCAGCGTGAGTTACTACCTCAACATGCTGCAGCACCTGTCGTTCGAAAAACCGGTGATCGTTACCCTCAACCCGCCGCGTCCCCCGCGTCCGGATCTGGTGCTGGAACACTTCGAGTACGCGCATCCGATTTTCGATCGCGGCGCGATTGAATCGCAACGGGAACTGCCGGCGATCCAGGGCAAGCGCCATACCTGGTATTGCGGCGCATGGACGGGATACGGATTCCATGAGGACGGCCTCAGGTCTGGCATCGCCGTCGCCAATGCCTTGGGCGTGTCCGTGCCATGGCAGACACAGGAGATGGCCGCATGAGATCCCGGGCCGAATCGCCCTCATTGACCCGGGAAGCCGGGCCCCTGAAGGCGGGGATATTCTTCGGCGACGTCATGCACGTGCGCCTGCGTCCGCGTCGAAACGCATTTCGCTATCGCGTGTTTTTCCTGCGCTTTCCCATAAGCGCGATTGAGCGGCTGGAAAACGCATTGTTTTCGGTGAACCGCTGGAACATCTTCAGCTTCCACTACCGGGATCACGGGCCGCGCGACGGTTCGCATCCGGAAGCCTGGCTGCGCAACCTGCTTTCGCGCGAGGGACTGGAGGCGGCCGACGGCGAAATCATGCTGCAGACGTTTCCACGCATGCTGGGCTACGTCTTCAACCCGATCAGCTTCTGGTTCTGCCATGACCGTGGTGGAGCGCTACGCGCCGTGCTGTGCGAAGTCAGCAATACATTCGGCGAACATCATCACTATCTGGTTTCCCATCCAGACGCCGTGGCGATCGAAGCGGGAGACAGCTTCGTGGCGCGCAAGGTATTTCATGTCTCCCCATTCTGCGAGGTCAGCGGCGAGTACCGGTTTGAATTCCGCGTGGGCGCCGATTTCAGCCATGTCCGCATCGACTACGACGATGCGGGAGGGCGTTTGCTCCGAACGGCAGTGTCGGGCAAAGGCGGGGCCTTCAGCGTTCGCGGCTTGCTGCGCGCCTTCACGCTGTATCCCTGGATGACCCTCGGCGTAGTCGTCCGCATTCATTTCCAGGCGCTGCGGCTCTGGATCAAAGGGGTGCCCTGGTTCATGAAACCGGCGCCGCCCGAGCGAGAGGTCAGCCGATGAAACTGGCGGAAACAGGCTTGCAGCAGTTCTCGATGCATGTCCCACGAAGCGGCCGCTTCATGCTCGGCCTTCTGCGGCGCCTGCAATGTGGCCGCCTGGACCTGATTGTTCCCGGCGGCCAGACATTCAGCTTTGCCGGAGAGCTTCCCGGGCCGGATGCCGTGCTGGAAATTCGCGATTGGTCGGTATTCGACGCGATCGTGCGCTCGGGCGATGTGGGTTTTGCAGAAACCTATCTGGACGATCAATGGCAGACACCGGACCTGTACTCGCTGCTGCTGCTGGCGGCTTCCAATCGTCGCGTGCTCGAACTTGCTCTGTACGGAAAATGGTGGGGAGGACTGGCCTACCGGCTGCGCCATTTGCTGCGCGCCAATACGCGCCAAGGATCCAGGAAGAACATCCACGCCCACTATGACCTGGGCAACGAGTTCTATGGGGCCTGGCTCGACCCGACCATGACTTACTCAGCTGCACTTTTCCAAGGGGACCCGGATCGCAGCCTGGAGCAGGCGCAGGTCGCAAAATATGAACGTATCCTCCGCCGCCTCAATGTCGGCCGCGGAGCGAGCATTCTGGAGATAGGCTGCGGGTGGGGCGGGTTCGCCGAGTATGCCGCCCGCACACGAGGCTGCCGTGTGCTCGGCATCACCCTGTCGAGCGAGCAACTGCGGTTCGCGCGCAAGCGGATTGAAGACGCGGACCTCGCCCGATCCGTGGAATTCTCGTTGACCGATTACCGGGAGGTGGGTGGCAGCTTCGATCACGTCGTCTCCATAGAAATGTTCGAAGCCGTCGGCGAGCGCTTTTGGCCGGGCTATTTCGACTCAGTGCGCGAACTTCTCAGACCGCGCGGCAGCGCCCTGGTCCAGACCATCACGATTGCCGACGCATTGTTCGCCCGTTACCGGCTGTCCACCGATTTTATCCAGCAATACGTCTTTCCCGGCGGCATGCTGCCCAGCCCGGCGGTGTTCCGTAAACTGGCCCGGAAGGCTGGACTGCAAGTCACGGACGAGTACGCGTTCGGGACGGACTATGCGCAGACCCTGCGACTCTGGCGCAATCGCTACGATACCGTCTGCCGCGGCCTCCGCTCATTGGGCTTCGATGCCAGGTTCGAGCGCCTCTGGAACTTTTATCTTGCATACTGCGAAGCGGGATTCAGGCTCGCCAGCACCGACGTAGTCCAGTTCGAACTGCGCCGTGCTTAGACTGCGATTGCTTCTGCTTGCCGCGGTATTTAATGCAGCGCTTAGTGCCTTCGCGCTGCCAATGCCGGAACCCATTGTCAGGGAGTTTCCGCAGTTGCGCCCGGCGGGAGAAGGCAGGCTGCGCTGGTTCGGACTACTGATCTACGATGCCTGCCTGTGGGTCGAAGGTGGACAATGGAATCCGCAGCGGGAGTTCGCGCTCGACATCCGCTATGCGCGAGACATCAAGGGAAGCAAGCTCGCCGAGACCAGCATCGAGGAGATGCGCCGGCTCGGTTTCGGAAATGAGCCGCAACTTGCGCGCTGGGGCGCGGAGCTGGAGCGCCTGTTCCCGGACGTGCGCAAAGGCGTACACATCACCGGCGTCAATCGCCCGGGGCAGGGCGTGCGGTTCTACATTCAGGGCCGGCTTGCCGGAGAGATCGCCGATCCCGAATTTGCCCGCGGCTTCTTTGCCATCTGGCTCGACGAACGAACCCGCGAACCCGGCCTGAGGCGGGCGCTGTTCGGCAACAAGTGAGCATCGAATCCCTTTCGCGCCGGCAACTGGCCGCCTATGCCGCATTCGCCGTGCCTCTGGCGATGGCGGCCTTGCCGGTCTACGTTCACGTGCCGAAGTTGTACGGCGATACCCTTGGAATTCCCCTGGCGGTTGTCGGCATGGTGCTGTTGCTGGCCCGGCTGTTCGATGCACTTCAGGACCCGCTTCTTGGATATTTCAGCGACCGCTGCGCCGGACTGCCGGCAGGCAGGCGCCTGCCCATCATCATCGGTGTGCCGTTTCTCGCCGTGGGTTTTGTCGCGCTGTTTCATCCGCCGCAGGCAAACGCTGCCGGCCTTGCGATCTGGCTGGGGGCAAGCCTGTTGATCGTCTATGTGGGATTCAGCATGGCGAGCATCAGCTATCTGGCGCTCGGCGCGGAATTGTCCACGGACTACCACCAGCGCACCCGCGTCACCGCCACTCGCGGTGCTTTCGGATTGTTCGGCGTGCTTGTCGCCGCAGCGGCGCCGCTTGTGCTTGCGGGCAATTCGGAAGCGGACGGACTCGCCCTGTTCGCGCTGATGTTTCTTCCCATGCTCGGGATTGCCGCGTTCATTACCCTGCGCCATGCGCCGCGGCCGGTTACCAAGGTGTCCGAGCCAGGCCCCGCGCTGTCGGCCATGCTCAATCCGCTGCGCAACCCGGGGTTCCGCTGGCTCCTCGCGGTTTTCGTCGTGAGCGGTATCGCAGGCGCAGTCCCCGGCACGTTGATCCTTTTCTTCGTCCAGGATGTGTTGCGTCGTCCCGATTTCGCGGGTCTCTTCCTGGCGCTCTACTTCCTGTCCGGTGCCGCGGGGATGCCGCTGTGGATTGCCGCCTCGCGCAGGCTCGGCAAGAAGCGCGCATGGGTTTGCGCCATGTTCGTAGCGATCGGCGCATTCATCTGGGCCTACTTCCTCGGCCCGGGCGATGTGATCGGTTTTGCGGCGGTGTGCGCGCTGTCCGGCATTGCCTATGGAGCAGAACTGGCCATCCCGGCGTCCATGCTCGCGGATGTGGTGGACGGCGAAGCAGGCCAGGAACGCCAGCGTCCGGACGGTGTTTATTTCGGACTCTGGCAGATGACGGAAAAAATGAATCTGGCGGTTGCCGCCGGTATCGCGCTGCCGCTTCTCGGTTTTCTCGGCTATCAGCCGGGAACGGACCAGCCGAAAGGGGGTCTGCTGTCGGTGAGCTATGCCCTATTGCCCTGCGCAATCAAACTGGCCGCTGCACTGCTGTTGTGGGCTGCGCCACTCGATGAGCAGCAACTGAAACGAAGAATCCCAAAACGGGAAGGAGTACAAACATGAGAATGCGTATCGCGTTGGCGGCTGCCGCAGCCTGGATCCTGGCGGGCTGCGCCGGACCGTCGGTGGACATCTATCAGGACGAAAAGCCGGTGCTCGACCTGGCAAAATACTTCAACGGCAAACTCGATGCGTGGGGGACGGTGCAGAGTCGATCCGGCAAGGTAACCAAGCGTTTCCATGTCGAGATGACCGGTACCTGGCAGGGCGATCGCGGAACGCTGGAGGAGGATTTCACCTATGCCGATGGCAGCAAGAGCCGCAGGGTCTGGAATATCACCAGGCTCGACGCCAATCACTATCGCGGCACGGCCGCCGACGTGGTCGGCGAAGCCATCGGGGAGGCGCGGGGCAATGCGTTGCGCTGGCGCTATGTTCTGTCCGTTGACGTCGAGGGCAGAACGTATAACGTGGATTTCGACGACTGGATGTACCTGATGGATGACCAGATCATGCTGAACAAGTCCGTGATGAGCAAGTTCGGGTTCCGTGTTGGCGAAGTCACGGCGTCCTTCCGCAAGAGACCTTCCTGAGATGAGCGGCGGCGCAGCATGTCCCTGAACAAACCGGTAACGGACTGGAACGGCGTACGCGTCTGGATCATCGGCGCAAGTAGCGGCATCGGCGCGTCGCTTGCCAAGATACTGCTGGCGTCCGGCGCGCGAGTTGCGTTGTCGGCACGCAACGCGCAGGCGCTGGCCGAAGTGGCGGACGGCGCGAGGCCGGGTCAGGTCATGGTGCTTCCGCTTGACGTCACCCGCGAAGAGCAGCTTGCGGCGGCGTTGGCGAGCATCAATGCGAGTTGGTCGGGGATCGATCTGGCCTTCATTCTTGCGGGCAGCCACCGCTCGGTCCGCGCCTGGGAGCTTTCGGGCGCGCAAGCGCGGTCGCTGGTGGAAACGAATCTCATGGGAACAATGAATGCCTGCGCGGTGGTGATCCCGCAGTTGATTCGCGCCGGCAGCGGAGGCATAGCGGTGGTCTCAAGCGTTGCCGGCTATGGCGGACTGCCCACCAGCCTGGTTTATGGCGCGACGAAGGCGGCGCTGATCAATTTCGCGGAGACACTCTACCTGGACCTGGCGCCGCGCGGAATCAGTGTCTATCTTGTCAATCCCGGGTTCGTCAGGACACCACTGACCGACAAGAATGAATTCAGGATGCCGGCATTGATATCGGCGGAAGAGGCAGCGCAGGAGATCATTCGTGGTTTCGCCGCCGGTCGCTTCGAAATTCACTTTCCAAAACGATTCACGCTCTGGCTGAAATTCATGAAGCTGCTCCCTTACCGCCTGTATTTCCTGGCGGTCCACAAGTTCACGGGAATGTGAGACGCATGACTTCCGAACGCATCAATGCGTTGCTGCGTTTCTGGCAGATGCTGACTCCAGAAAGCGTCGCGGTACTGGGCGACCATTACGCCGAGGACGCCTTTTTCAAGGATCCCTTCCACGAAGTGCGGGGCCTCGGACCGATACGGGAAATATTCACGAAAATGTTCCGGCAAGTCGAGAGTCCGAAGTTCAAGGTCACAGAAACCATCGGCGATGAAAATGGTCTGGTGCTGGTCTGGGAAATGACCTTCCGCATGAGGTCGGTGCGGCCGCATGAGGTCCAGGTCATTCGCGGAGCGAGCCATCTGCGCTTCGGGGAAAGCGGCAAGGTCAATTACCACCGCGACTACTGGGATACCGGCGAGGAACTGTATTCCAAGCTGCCCCTTATAGGTGGTGTCGCGCGCCTGCTGCGGCGCCTGGGCGGGTGAGCCAGGACGCGGTGGCATCTTGAAGCGCTACGACTGTGCCTTGGTGTGGTTCAGGCGAGATCTTCGAAATCACGACAATGCGGCGCTGTATCACGCCCTTCGCGAAGCCCGTCAGGTCCATTGCGCATTCGTGTTCGACAGCGAGATTCTGGACCGGCTCCAGAATCGGGAAGACCGCAGGGTCGAGTTCATCTGGCACGCTGTGCAGGAACTCGCGCTCGCGCTGGGGAAATGGGGCGGCACCCTGCACACGCTGACGGGGCCGGCCCGGGAGCTTGTGCCCGAGCTGGCGAAGAAGCTGCAGGCCGAGGCCGTCTATGCCAATCAGGACTATGAACCGCAGTCGTTGGAACGCGATGCTGCGGTCGCGCGCAGCCTGGGGCAGCAAGGCGGAGCTTTGCATACTTTCAAGGACCAGGTGATATTCGAGAAAGACGAAGTCCTCACCCAGGCGAAAAGTCCCTTCACCGTATTCACGCCGTACAAGCGGGCCTGGCTTGCCAGGCTCGAACCGTTCTACTGCAAGTCCTATCCCGTCGAAAATTACCGCGATGCCCTGGCGCGCGGGGAGCCGGCGCAGATTCCTCCGCTGGAACGGATCGGATTCAAGCCCACCAACCTCAGGCAGATGAAATTGCCGACCGGCATGTCGGGCGCCCACCTTATGTTCCAGGATTTCCTGGGCCGCATCGACGGCTATCACGAGAAGCGTAACTTCCCTTCAGTGAGAGGAGTTTCCTATCTCTCGGTGCACCTGCGTTTTGGCACCATATCGATCCGCGAACTGGCGCGCGCGGCGGCGTCGATCCAGGGTCCCGGCGCGCAGACGTGGTTGTCGGAACTGGTCTGGAGGGATTTCTATTTTGCGATCCTGTATCACTTTCCGCATGTGACACAGCATGCATTCAAGCGCGAGTACGATAGGTTGCGTTTTCCCAATTCGAAGGCGCATTTCGCGGCCTGGTGCGAAGGACGCACCGGTTACCCCCTGGTCGATGCCGCTATGCGCCAGTTGAACCAGACCGGATACATGCACAACCGCCTGCGAATGGTGGCGGCGTCGTTTCTGGTCAAGGACCTGCACGTGGATTGGCGCTGGGGAGAGCGCTACTTCGCGCAGCGGCTCAACGATTTTGACCTGGCCGCCAACAATGGCGGATGGCAGTGGTCAGCATCGACCGGCTGCGATGCGCAGCCATGGTTTCGCATCTTCAATCCGGTCACCCAGTCCCGCAACTTCGATCCCGACGGACGCTTCATCCGCATGTATGTCCCGGAACTGGAAGATGTCGATTCGAAGGCCATTCACGAGCCGTGGAATCTGACCGCGGTGGAACAACTGGCGGCGGGTGTCGCGATCGGAAAGGGGTATCCATCGCCGATCGTCGATCACGCGGCGGCGCGCAAGCGGACGCTGGAAATCTACAAGGCCGCGGGCGAACCGTAACCCGTCGTCCGGTGAACCAATTAAAAAGGCCCCTTGCGGGGCCTTTCTGTCAGGCGCCTGAAGCGGACTTCAGTCGGTGTATTCGAACACCTTGACGACACGCTGTACGCCCGAAGTGGTTGCCGCGGTCTGCGCCGCCGCTTCGGCTTCCGTCCGCGTGACCAGGCCCATCAGGAATACCGTCCCGTTCTCCGTGATGACTTTGACGTTGTTGGCCCCGATTTCCTTGTTCTGCGTCAGGCGCCCCTTCACGCTGCTGGTCGTGAACGTATCGCTGCTGCGGGAAGTGAAGGATGCGTTGCCCGCAACGATGACCTCGTTCTGCACGTTACGCACATTCTCCACTTCGAGGACGATGGTGGTCAGATCCTGCCTGATCTCTTCGGTCGGCGCCTGGCCCGTGATCAGTACGTAACGGTTGTAGCTGGTAACCTTGGCATGGAGCTTGTCCTGGTAGGTCTCTTCGAAGCGGTTTTTTGCTTTGACTTCGATGGTCTGGTCTTCAAGAATGGTTGCATTGGAGCGGCGGTCTTCGGCCATCATGACTCCCGCGCCAACACCCGCACCGATAATCAGCGGAATGCAGGCCTGCAGGAACGGCAACACCGCAATTAGAACGGCAATGAATCGGATCAAGGATTTCATTCACTAAGCTCCCGGCAGTTGACAATCGATTGCATCGCACATGCAGTGCAGGCAGAGCAAATGAACTTCCTGGATGCGCGCTGTGCGGTCGGCGGGAACGCAGATGTGGACGTCGGTCGGCTTGAGCAGTCCCGCCATCTTTCCTCCCTGTTTACCGGTAAGCGCGACCACGCCCATCTGCCTGTCGTGGGCGGCATGGATCGCCTCGATCACGTTCGGCGAATTGCCGCTGGTTGATATGGCCAGCAGCAGGTCACCGGGGCGTCCAAGCGCACGAACCTGTTTCGAGAAGACTTCTTTGTAGCTGTAGTCGTTGGCAATGGATGTAAGGGTCGACGTATCCGTGGACAGGGCCATTGCCGCAAGTGGCGGGCGCTCCATCTCGAACCGGTTCAGCAGTTCAGCGGAAAAATGCTGGGCGTCGGCGGCGGAACCGCCGTTGCCGCATGAGAGAATCTTTCCTTCGTTCATCAGGCACTGCACCATGCGCTCGGATGCGCGCAGAAGCGGTTCGGCCAGCACCTTGACCGCCTGCAACTTCAGGTTGGCGCTGTCGGTGAAATGCTGGCTGATTCGGCCGAGGAGATCCATCGTGGGAGGCGTAAGTGATCGGACAAGGGCGAATTATTGCACAAAGGATCTTGTCTGGAGGACTCCTACGGAGCTCGCACTTGCATGCGGTCAGACTGTCATTCGCCGAAAGCGTTCATCACCCAGTCGATGTCGGGTCTGTCGCCGTTCAACAACACGGCATCGAAACGGCATGCGGGGAACTGCCGGTGGGCTGCCATGTAGTGCCTCGCGGCGCGCAGCAGTTTCCTGCGCTTTGACGAGGTGATGCTTTCCGCAGCACCCCCAAAAGCGTTGTTCCTGCGGTAGCGGACTTCAACGAACACCAGGGTGGGGCCGTCGCGCAGCACGAGGTCAATCTCCCCGAATCGACAGCGGTAGTTGCGCTCCAGCAATTTCAGGCCGCGGCCAGCGAGAAAGGCGGCGGCTGCATCCTCGGCGGCCGAACCCTTGTCGCTCATCGGCCAGGGCTCATGGGCCGGGCCGCGCCCTGGGTGAACTGGGCGGGCACCAGCGTACGCAGAAACTGCTGCGCATCCCCAAGCCTGATCGTCCCCGTCACGCCGTCGAGCGGTTCGGCATTCCGGTAAGGATGCAGCAATTCCTGAATGAGGCGATAGGCATCGATGCCGAGGGCGTAAAAGCGCTCCTGGTCGAAAGCAGTGGGCGGGCTGTCGGGACGCAGGTAGCTCAGCACCGCTGGATGATCCGGCTGCAGCAGCCAGGGCATGTCGAGGAATCGCACGCCGTCCAGGTCGTAGTTGGCCAGCGTATCGGAGTTCGATGCGAGCACTTGTGATGTCGCGTAAATGGGCAGGCTGCTGCCCAGGTACGAGCGGATGAATCGCACGCGGGTCGCTCCCATGGTGAGGAAAACCAGATCCGCCCTGGATTCTGCCAGCTGGTCGCGCAGCTTTGAAAGGCCGGAGGATTCGGTCGTGTATAGGAACTGGCCTGCCACTTCGCCTTTCAATGTGGCCCACTCCGCGAGAAACGCTTGCGTAATGCGATTGTCGAGGGCGCTGTCGCCAGCCACCAGGAACAAACGGCGACCCCTTTGTTCGAACGCCATCTGCGCCACCTGGCGGGCTTCCGCTTCAAGCTGCAACCCGAATACGTAGAGGTTGCGCGGCAACAGGATTTCCCCTTCCGGCACGTTCAATGCCAGTGTGGGCACACTGACGATCCCGCTGTAGGCCAACGTGGTAACGCCATTGCGTGTAAGGGGGCCGACGACCGCCTTTGCTCCCGAGGCAATCGCCCGCCGGTAGGTGTCAAGAATCTGCTGTGGATCTTCGGTGGTGGCATAGACATGGAGTTTTGTTCCGGAGGCCTGATCCGCGCCGACCGCCGCGAAAAGGCCGAGGCGCACGGAATCCGCGTGCCTGCCGAAGGAGGCGGACTGAAGCGGTAGGATGACCGCGATATGCGGTTCGGCAAGCTGTGCGGTTCCCTGGGCGAGGGAGGTGCCGGTGGCTATCGCGAGGAGCGCCCAGTATAGTAATGGCACGACCAAGAACGAAAAGGCTGGACGAAGTTGCATGGCGAACGCCGGGTTGACCGAACGCGTGGGATTGGCCGAGCCGACATTATATGTGGTGGCCACGCCTATCGGGAATCTTGGCGACATCACGCTGCGGGCTCTTGAAGTGCTCAGGTCCGTGGACGTTGTCGCCGCCGAGGACACCAGAGTCACGCAGAAACTGCTCAATCACCACGGCATCCGCACGCGGCTCCTTGCACTCCATCAGCACAACGAAAGCAAAGCGGCGGAGCAGTTGATTGCAGCGCTGGCGAAGGGCCACTCGGTGGCTCTGGTATCGGATGCGGGCACGCCGTCGATCAGCGATCCCGGCGACATCGCAGTGGCCCATGTCAGGGAGGCCGGTTACCGGATCGTGCCTATCCCGGGCGCCAGCGCGATCCTGGCAGCGATTGCGGCTTCCGGCATTCGCGCATTGCCGCTCTTTTTCTACGGGTTTCTGCCGAACCGGAAAGCGGAGCGCGAGAGGTTTCTGGAGGAGGTGAAGGCGCGGCCCGGATTGCAGGCCTTTTACGAGGCTCCCCATCGAATTGTCGAGTCGGTGGAAAGCATTGCGTCGATTCTTGGCGGCGAACGACGGATCGTGATCGCGCGTGAACTCACCAAGATGTTCGAACAGATACAGGTTTGCAGACTGTCCGACGCGGCGGATTGGCTGCGCGAGAACGACGACCACAAGCGCGGCGAGTTCGTCCTGCTGGTGGAGGGGCGGGACGCTGAAGAGGGCGCTCCCGAGGACGATTCCGAAAGGGTTCTCGGGATCCTGCTGCGCGAACTGCCGTTGAAGCAGGCGGTTAAACTGGCGGCCGAGATAACCGGAGCCAAGAAGAACGCACTCTACGACAGGGCGCTGGAGCTGAAGGCGGACTAGCTACCCTGCCTGATTTTCCACTGCCGCAACATATCCAGGCCATGCGAATAACCATAACCAAACCGGACGACTGGCACCTGCATCTGCGCGACGGCGACGCACTGAAGGCCGTCCTGCCCGATACCGCTCGGCGCTTTGCCCGCGCGATCGTGATGCCCAATCTTAAGCCGCCGGTCACGACCTCAGCGGCGGCGGAGGCTTACCGGCGGCGCATACTTTCGGCACTGCCGCGAGGCAGCGATTTCACGCCGCTGATGACGCTCTACCTTACGGACGATACGCGGCCGGTGGAGATCGAGCGTGCAAGGACAAGCGGCATCGTGCACGCGGTCAAGTACTATCCTGCGGGGGCAACCACAAACTCGGACTCCGGCGTTTCCGACATCAGCAAGTGCTTCGATACCCTGGGTGCGATGGCGGATGCAGGGATGCCGCTGCTGATCCACGGAGAGGTGACCGATGCCCGGGTGGACATATTCGATCGGGAGAAGGTTTTCATCGAACGCACGATGCTCCCGCTGGTGCAGAAGTTTCCGGCGCTGCGGATGGTGATGGAGCACATCACTACAGCCAACGCGGTCAAATTCGTGCTCAGCGCTTCAGACAATGTCGCCGCCACGATCACCGCGCACCATCTGTTGCTGAATCGCACCGACATCTTCCGCGGCGGCATTCACCCGCACCTGTACTGCCTGCCCATCCTGAAGCGCGAGGAGCACCGGCTGGCATTGCTCAAGGCGGCCACTTCGGGCAACCCCAAGTTCTTTCTGGGGACCGACAGTGCGCCACACGCGCGCCATACCAAGGAAACATCCTGCGGATGCGCCGGGATTTATACTGCGCACGCCGGCATCGAGTTGTACGCGGAGGCCTTCGAATCCGTGGGATCGCTGGACAAGCTGGAAGGATTCGCCAGTTACTTCGGCGCCGACTATTACCGTCTGCCCCGCAACAAATCGCAGATCACCCTCGAGAAAATTACAGTGAGCGTTGCGGAGGAATTGTCATTCGGATCAGATGTCCTGATCCCCCTGCGCGCCGGTGAGTCGGTCGCCTGGAGCCTTTCCTCCTGAGTGGATGTCACCTGCGCACGGCTTCTTGCGGAAGCCGGCAAACAACGAGCTATTGCCTGTACCGCGACTCGTGGATAATGGTTCAGGAGGTGCGGATGCGCATCGGGACGGGACGAAGGATGCCGCATAGAGGCATCGTCATTTGTGATGCATTGCAGCGACGTACCTTGCCCGAGCGCGCGTATTCACGGAAAAGTCCCGGATATCAACAGGGTGGCTTTTCGATACCATGACGGGGGGATAAATGAACAAGGCAGAACTGGTCGACGTCATCGCAAGAAAAACCGGCGCAAGCAAGACGATGACCGATAGCATGATTGATGCATTGGTGGACTCCGTCACGACGACGCTGAAAAAGGGCGAAAGCGTGACGTTGGTGGGTTTCGGCACTTTTTCGCAGGGAAAGCGCTCAGCGCGGACAGGGCGCAATCCCCAGACCGGCCTGGCAATCAAGATTCCCGCGGCAAGAACAGCCAAATTCGCGGCCGGCACGAAACTGAAGGAAGCTGTGAACGGCAGGAAGTAGCAGGTCCGTAGATTCGAATGGGAGGGGCGAGAGCCCCTCTTTTTTTGACACGGGTCGGTTGATCTCCCGGGGCGCGGCCCGGAAATACCGGGATGCCTGGCTCATTGCCTCCAGGCCTCGCTTCGCGACGGCGATGTACGAAGGGATCCTCAACAGGTCTCGCGTTGGTGTGAAGGGCGCATCCACCATCATCAGAATCCTTCCGCGGCCCATATCGATGTCCCGTCGAGCCAGGCAGCGGACGCGCCGCGCTTCGGTGCGGCCCGAGCAACAAGTCGTCAATCGTTGGTTCGGCGTTCGGTACGGCTCACCCTTAGCCGCGTACGCGGATCAGGGTTATGCCGCAACTAAAGTTCGGGGACCCCGGATTTCCGATGCGCAATGGGCGATAATCTCACTCGAAGCTGGCCGGGCAATCGCTGTGCAATTCGCTTGCGCAGAGGAAAGTCCGGGCTCCACAGAGCAGGATGCCGGCTAACTGCCGGACGTTGTGAAGCGATGGAAAGTGGCACAGAGAATAGTCTGCCCAAGCCTCAGCAATGAGGACGGCGATGGTGAAACGGTGAGCGTCCTCCAAGGCGCTGGCAGCCGCAAGGTTGTCGGGTAAGAGCCCACCGCGGACGTGGTAACACGGACGGCACGCCAAACCCCATCCGGAGCAAGACCAAATAGGGGGGCGATAGCGCTGCTCGCGCTGCTCCCGGGTAGGTCGCTCGAGCCGCCAGGCGACTGGCGGCCCAGATGAATGATTGCCGGGACTTCGAAAGAGGTCTCACAGAACCCGGCTTACAGGCCAGCTTCGCTTTCCCCCTCATTTCCTGACAGGAAACAAATCGGTAGGTCCACGCGTTTCCACACCCAATTACTCGAAAATACATGAATCAACGCATCTAAAATATTAATTTATATGAATTATATTTACTATCTTCGACATCCATGAGGAGATAACTCTAAGTCTTTGTCACGACTACAAAAAATGGCGGGTCATGCTTGACCTGCCATTTTTTTTCTACTAGAGTGGGGAAAAGTAGGTTTTAGTGGGAAAACATGGATAACTCTGCCTGTATGGACGCTTAGCAAATGTTCCAGGGAGCAACAGCGCTCAGTCTGGATGCGAAGGGCCGCCTTGCGGTCCCTACACGCCATCGGGATGAGATTCAGTCGGGGATTGCTGGTAAGCAAGTGCTTACTGCTCATCCCCATCGCTGCCTCTTGCTGTACCCGGCTGCCGCTTGGGAGCCGATCCGCGCCCGGATCATGAGTTTCTCGAGCTTCGATACACAGGCGAGTCTCTGGAAGCGTCTGCTCATCGGTTTCGCCGAAGAAATCGAGCTCGACGGTTCAGGAAGGCTGTTGGTGTCGCCCGAACTGCGCAAATTTGCCGGCCTGGAGAAGCAGGCAATGATGGTCGGACAGGGCAGCCATTTCGAAATCTGGAGTCAGGAAGCCTGGGGAAAGCAGCTGGACCAACTGGAAACGAGCACCGACAAGCTGCCGCCCGGGATGGAGAACTTTGCGCTTTGAGTTTGAGCGGAGCCCGTTTTGATTCCGCATCAAACGGTATTGCTTGAGGAGGCGGTCGAGGCCCTGCTCGTCAAGCCGGAAGGAATCTACGTGGACGCGACGTTCGGTCGTGGCGGCCACAGCCGCGAAATTCTGGCGCGGCTGGGGCCTGGCGGAAGGGTGATCGCGCTCGATCGCGATACGCAAGCCGTTGCCGCCGCCGCGCAATTGTCGGATCCGCGCTTCGCCATCGCGCACGCCGGATTCGGCGGGTTGAGGGATGTGCTGCAGCGATTGGGGGTCGGGCGCGTGAACGGGGTGCTGTTCGACCTCGGAGTTTCTTCGCCGCAGTTCGACGAGGCTGAACGGGGATTCAGCTTTCGCTTCGACGGGCCGCTCGACATGCGAATGGATACGAGCCGGGGGCCGACCGCGGCGCAGTGGCTCGAACAGGCTTCTGAACAGGAAATAGGGGAGGTTATCAGACGCTATGGCGAAGAACGGTTTGCTAAACAGATTGCAAGAGCGATTGTTGCGGCTCGATCGGGCGGGCCTGTCGACCGCACACGGCAACTTGCCCAGATCGTGGCAAAAGCCGTTCCCTCGCGCGAGCCATCTAAGGACCCGGCGACGCGCACTTTCCAAGCTCTACGGATTCACATCAATAAGGAGCTTGAAGAGTTGGCGCTAGCCCTCCCCCAGTGCGTGGAAATACTCGGTGGCGGAGGGCGACTGGTCGTGATCAGCTTCCATTCGCTCGAGGACCGCATCGTCAAGCAGTTCATGCGCGGGCAGGCGCAACCCGGAAACCTTCCGGTGCGCCTGCCGCTGCGGGCGGATCAACTGCCCAAACCGCGCTTCCGTTTGGTCGGCAAGCCCGTGTTCCCGGCCGAGGCCGAGATTGCCTCGAACCCCCGCTCGCGCAGCGCGGTGATGCGGGTCGCGGAAAGGGTGGCGGCATGAGCAGGAAGCAGGGGCCCCATCTAGTGGGGATGCGACCGCCCGCGATTGTCGCCAGCCACCGACAGCTCGCTGCTCGCGCACCCATGGCGGTAGTGGAGGCGGCAGCGTGATCCGGATCAATCTCGCGCTGGCCGGAATTCTCGTCCTGTGCGCCCTGATGCTGGTCACATCACAGCACAAGGCGCGCAAGCTCTTTGTGGAACTTCAGAAGCAACAGGAAATTGCCAAACAGTTCGAAGTCGAGTACGGGCAATTGCAGCTCGAACAGAGCACCTGGGCAATGCATTCGCGGGTAGAGAAGATCGCGGCAAACAATCTGCAGATGCGCGTGCCCCCGGTAACGCGTGTGCACCTCGTTCCTCCCCCTCCCGCGCCGTCCAAACCATGAGAGCCGCGCTGAATCCGGCCCTTGCAGTGCGCCTGCCCGTGTGGCGGGCGCGACTGCTTTTGCTGCTGGTCCTCGGCGCATTCATGGTATTGGCGGCGCGGGCTCTTTTTTTGCAGGGCCTGCATAACGATTTTCTGCAGCAGAAGGGCGAAACACGCTACGCGCGCGTGGTGGAGATGTCCGCGCACCGCGGAATGGTCACCGACCGCTCCGGCGAACCGCTGGCGCTCAGCACCCCGGTGGAATCGGTGTGGGCTTCGCCTTCCGGGGTCGAGCTGACTTCCGAACAGCGCGGCAAGCTGGCCCGCCTGCTGGGCGTGGACGCCGGCGAAATCAAAAAGCGCCTCACCGACAAGCAGCGGGAATTCGTTTATCTGAAGCGGCAACTTCCCCCGGAGCAGGCTGCCAAAGTCGTGCAACTGAACCTGCCGGGGATTTTCCTGCAACGTGAATATCGCCGTTACTACCCGGCGGCTGAAATCACGGCGCATGTCGTTGGCGTCACCGGAATGGATGACAACGGCCAGGAAGGCATCGAGCTCGCTTATCAGGATTGGCTGGCCGGCAAGCCGGGCAGCCGCCGTGTGATAAAGGACCGGCTCGGCCGGGTGATCGAGGACGTGGAGAGCATTCGCGCACCCCAGCAGGGACGCGAACTGGCGTTGTCGATCGATCAGCGGATCCAGTATCTCGCGTTCCGGGAATTGAAGGCGGCCATCGCCGAACACCAGGCGAAGGCCGGCAGCATCGTGGTGTTGGACGTGACGACAGGCGAAGTGCTCGCCCTGGCCAACTGGCCGAGCTACAACCCGAACAATCGCGATACGCTCAAGGCAGGGCGCACTCGCAATCGCGCCGTGGTCGACCTGTTCGAGCCCGGCTCGACGCTGAAACCCTTCACGGTGGCCGCCGCACTCGAAGCCGGACTGGTCCGCCCGGGCAGCCCCATCGATACCGAAGGCGGACGCTATGCGGTCGGCAACCGCATCATTAGCGACGCACATCCGGAAGGGATTCTCACCGTCTCCCAGGTCATCCAGAAATCCTCCAACGTCGGCTCCGCGAAAATGGCGCTGGCGCTGGCACCGCAGAAAATGTGGTCCATATTCTCCGAGGTCGGATTCGGCACGCTGTCCAAGGTCGGATTTCCGGGTGAGGCCTCGGGACGGCTGCGCGCCTATCAGAACTGGAAACCGATCGAACAGGCGACGATGTCGTACGGTTATGGGATTTCCGTGAGCCTGCTGCAACTGGCACGCGCCTATTCGGTATTCGCCACCGACGGCGACCTGAAACCCCTCACCCTGGTCCGTCGCGACGAACCGGTCGAGGGCAAGCGGGTGGTTTCGGCGCGCACGGCGCTGGCCGTGCGCAAGATGCTGGAGACGGTGACCCAGCCCGGCGGTACCGCCACCCGCGCCCAGGTCGCCGGCTATCGGGTCGCCGGCAAGACCGGAACGGCACACAAACTCGAAGGTACGGGCTATGCGCCGGACCTCTATATCTCGTCCTTCGTCGGTTTTGCCCCTGTTTCGCAGCCACGCATAGTCATCGCCGTCATGATCGACGAGCCAGGCGGCAAGCATTATTTCGGCGGAGAAGTTGCCGCACCGGTTTTCAGCAATGTGATGGCTGGCGCCCTGCGCCTGCTGGGAATTTCCCCCGACGCGTCGCTCGACAACGTGATCCCGCCGGAATCCGCGCCCCTGGTCAGGGAGGAAGTGTGAACATGAGCGCAAATTTGCCTCCGCGCGGCTCCCCAAAGCTGGCCCCGGAGCTTCTGGCCGAGCTAGGCGCAAGCTTCGGCGGGCTGGTCCTGGACAGCCGCAAAGTCAAGTCGGGCGACCTGTTCCTCGCGCTTCCTGGCGATCATGTCGACGGTCGCAGTTTCATCCCGCAGGCCATCGCGTCCGGCGCTGCGGCAGTGCTATGGGAAAGCCGCGATTTCGAATGGGATCGCATCTGGCAAGTACCGAACCTTGGCGTTCCCGGCCTGCGTGACCAGCTCGGCGCCATCGCTGACGAGTTCCACGGACATCCTTCCCGGCATCTGTGGATGGCCGGAGTTACCGGAACCAACGGCAAGACCTCATGTTCGCACTGGATCGCTCAGTCCCTATCGCGCCTGGGACGCAAGGCGGGGGTTATCGGCACGATCGGCACCGGCTTTCCCGGCGCGCTGCAGCCGGTGGCGAATACGACACCCGATGCGATCGCACTCCATGGGCAACTGGCGGGCCTGTTAGCAGGCGGCGCCAGCGCTTGCGCGATGGAAGTTTCTTCCCATGGCATCGAGCAGGGCCGGGTCAACGGGGTGGAATTCGACGTCGCGCTATTCACCAACCTGTCGCGCGACCACCTCGATTTCCACAAGACCATGGAGAACTACGCGGCGGCCAAAGCGAAACTCTTCCGCTGGCCGCGGCTCAAGTATGCCGTGGTGAACCTGGATGACCCATTCGGGCGCGAACTCGCGGAATCGATCGACCGCTCATGCGTCAAAGTGCTCGGCTATGGGCTTGGACGCGGAGAAATCGCGGGACACAAGCTCGACCTGTCCACGCGAGGCCTGAAGCTGGAGATCGAAACTCCGTGGGGCGCGGCACAGCTCACCAGTCCGATGATCGGCGGCTTCAATGCCTCGAATCTTCTCGGTGTTCTCGGCGTGCTCATGAGTTCCGACATTCCTCTCCAGGATGCGGTGGAGGCGCTGGCGCAGGTGCAGCCGGTTCCCGGACGAATGCAGATGGTGCGCGAGGCGGGCGCTCCGCTGGTGGTTGTGGATTATGCGCATACGCCCGACGCGCTGGAAAAAGCGCTCGAATCCCTGCACGACCTTTTGCCCCCGGGTGCGAAGCTCTACTGCGTATTCGGTTGCGGCGGCGACCGCGATCCCGGCAAGCGGCCCCTGATGGGCGAAGTTGCGACGCGGCTGGCTAATCACGCCTGGATCACCAGCGACAATCCGCGCTCGGAGGATCCGCAGGCGATCATCCGCGACATTATCGCCGGAGCGCATCCGAACTACACGGCAGAACCGGACCGAACCGTCGCCATCTCCCGAGCGCTTTGCGAAGCGGGTGCGGACGATGTCGTGCTGCTTGCCGGCAAAGGGCACGAGACCTATCAGGAGATCGGCGATCTCAAACTGCCTTTCGACGATGCGGAAATCGCGCGGGAGTTGCTGCAACGGTTTCCGGGACGGGGGATCCATGCTTGACCTGGTTGCCGCTGCCCGAGCCATCGGTGCCAGGCATCTGGGTGCTAACGCGGAAATCCGCCGCGTGTCCACGGATAGCCGCGACATTCGCGCCGGCGACCTGTTCGTCGCAATCCGCGGCGATCGCTTCGACGGCCAGGCATTCGCCGACCAGGCCCTGCAGTCGGGGGCGGCTGCGGTGATGGTGAGCGACGAAACCGCGGTCAAGACTCCGGATGCCCGCCTGCTCGTGGTTCCCGATTCCCGCATCGCGCTCGGACAACTGGCCGCCTCTTGGCGCGCAAAGTTCGAGATTCCCCTGATAGCCATCACTGGCAGCAATGGCAAGACCACCGTCAAGGAATTGCTGGCTTCGATACTGCGCCAGGTCGCCGGCGAGAACGGCGTCCTCGCAACGGTCGGCAACCTGAACAACGACATCGGCATGCCGCTCACGCTCTTGTCGTTGCGCAATTCCCACCGCTATGCAGTGATCGAGTTGGGCATGAACCACCTTGGCGAAATCTCCTATTTGTCGCGACTGGCGAAGCCCGACATGGCGCTGATCAACAACGCGGGAACCGCGCATATCGGCGAACTTGGATCCATCGAAGCCATTGCCCGTGCCAAGGGCGAAATCTTCGATGGCCTCGACAAGGCCGGCAGCGCGGTCATCAACAACGACGACGCCCACGCCGATTACTGGCGGGGCCTTGTTCGCGGCCGCAAGGTGGTGGATTTCGGCCTCGACAGGAAGGCCGCAGTCTCCGCGCGCTACGAACTGACGGATGCCGGCAGCCTCATGACGATCCAGACGCCGGAAGGCCAGTTCGTGGCGACGCTGAACGTACCGGGGATGCACAACGTCAAGAATGCCCTCGCTTCCGCGACTGCCGCGTACGCGCTGGGAATCAAACCGCCGGCCATTGCCGCAGGTCTTGGCGCGTACCAGGGCGTCAAGGGGCGCCTGCAACGCAAGCGGATGCCCTCAGGTGCCGTGCTGATCGACGACACCTACAACGCCAATCCGGATTCCATGAAAGCGGCCATCTCGGTGCTCGCCTCCCGGAAGGGCAGAAAGCTATTCGTGATGGGTGATATGGGCGAACTGGGCGAGAACGCCGAAGCCATGCACATGTCGATCGGCGAGTTCGCCAAGCGTGCCGGACTGGATCGGCTGTTCGCGCTCGGGGTTATGAGCGCCCTGGCGGTACGTAGCTTCGGCGACGCGGGCCGCCATTTCGATTCGGTCGAAGGCCTCGCGCTCGCGGTTTCGGAGGAAGCCGGACCTGAAGCCACGGTCCTCGTGAAGGGCTCGCGTTTCATGCGCATGGAGCGGGTCGTCGAGGCCCTCGGCGCGACCAGCGACAGCAACGCCGGCAATGGCGAAAAGACCGCGAAAGGAGGCGCCTGATGCTGCTGCTGTTGACCCAGTGGCTCGCCGGGGATGTGCGCGCCTTCAACGTATTCAACTACATCACGTTGCGTGCCGTACTGGCAACGCTCACCGCGCTGCTTATTTCCTTCGTCGTCGGGCCGACCATGATCCGTAAGCTGACCGCCTACAAGATCGGTCAGGCGGTGCGCGACGACGGACCGAAGAGCCACCTGTCCAAGGCCGGTACCCCCACCATGGGCGGCGCCCTGATCCTGGTTTCGATCGCTATCACGACGCTGCTCTGGGCGGACCTGCGCAACAGATATGTGTGGGTGGTGCTCGTCGTCACCCTCGGCTTTGGCATCGTCGGCTGGATCGACGACTATCGAAAGGTGGTCCACCGTGATCCGAAGGGTTTGTCGGCGCGAGCGAAATTTTTCTGGCAATCGGTCATCGGGCTGGCTGCGGCACTTTATCTCGCGACAACCGCCGTCGTTCCGGCCCAGACCGAACTCATCGTGCCTTTTTTCAAACAGGTTGCCTACCCGCTCGGAATCGTCGGTTTCGTGCTGATGACTTACTTCGTGATCGTTGGCACCAGCAACGCGGTCAACCTGACCGACGGCCTGGACGGTCTCGCAATTTTGCCTACGGTCATGGTTGGTAGCGCTCTCGGCGTGTTTGCCTACGTGGCGGGCAACGCCATCTATTCGAAGTATCTCGGATTTCCGCTGATCCCCGGAGCCGGCGAACTGACCGTGATCTGCGCAGCGCTGGCTGGGGCGGGCCTGGCCTTTCTCTGGTTCAACGCCTACCCGGCCGAAGTGTTCATGGGCGACGTCGGTGCGCTTGCCCTCGGCGCGGCGCTCGGCACCATCGCCGTAATCGTCCGGCAGGAGATCGTGCTGTTCATCATGGGTGGCGTGTTCGTGGTTGAAACCCTTTCGGTGATGCTGCAGGTGGGTTCGTTCAAGCTC
>CAYODB010000016.1:0-34767 GCA_964402495.1 uncultured Bordetella sp. | reverse complement strand
CAAGGGCTTCGAACCCGGCAGCGGAAAGTTTCCCCACCAGGTTGCGGCGGACGAACTCGGCGACGGCTATTCCTGTGCCGCGCTGTCCGGACCGAGCTTTGCGGCTGAAGTGGCGCAGGGCCTGCCGGCCGCCGTGACTCTGGCGTCGGCCGATCCGGAATTCGCGGCCGTTGCGGCGCGGGAACTCCATACCGGCAGATTCCGGGTCTATTCCAGCAACGACCTGGCTGGCGTTGAAACCGGAGGCGCGGTGAAGAACGTCATTGCCATCGCCGCCGGCGTTTGCGATGGACTGAAACTCGGCAACAGTGCCCGCGCGGCGCTGATTACCCGCGGTCTGGCCGAAATGAGCCGCCTTGGCGTCGCCTTGGGCGGCCGGATGGAGACTTTCATGGGCCTGGCCGGAGCGGGAGATCTGGTGCTCACGGCTACCTCCGATTTGTCGAGAAATCGCCGTGTCGGCCTGGGACTCGGCGCTGGTCAGCGACTGGCCGACATCCTTGCCGACCTCGGACACGTCGCCGAGGGGGTCGTTACGGCACGCGAAGTCGTCAGGCTGGCAGCGGAAAACCGCGTGGAAATGCCGATCGCTACCGCGGTCTGGCGGCTTCTGGATGGGCAGGTTTCGGTGCAGGTCGCGTTCGAAGAACTCATGCACCGCGAGCCGAAACAAGAAAGCGTGCGCTAACTCATTCCTCTGAACCCGTTCTGTCTCAGCGCTTCGTAGACCACTACCGCTACGGCATTTGAAAGGTTGAGACTGCGGCTGGTAGGCATCATCGGCAGCCGCAGCCGGTGCTGCGGTTCGAATGTTGCTAATACCTCCTGCGGCAGCCCCCGCGTTTCCGGCCCAAACACCAGAACGTCGCCTACCTTGAAGCCGGCCTGGTCGTAACGATTGTTTGCTTTGGTCGTGAAGGCAAACGTCCTCGCATCGGGAACTGTAGCGATGAAGGCGTCAAAGTCCGCGTACGCCTGGACCGGGGCGTATTCGTGGTAGTCGAGGCCGGCACGTTTAAGTTGGCTGTCCTCCATGCGAAATCCCAGGGGCCGGATCAGATGGAGCCTGCAACCTGTGTTGGCGCAGAGCCGTATCACATTACCTGTGTTGGGCGGAATTTCGGGCTGATAGAGGACGACATCGAACATTTTTTGTTGCACAAGGGTTTCTAAGAGTTTAAGCTGCTAATTCAATAGGCTGCAATATAAACCTAAAGTTTGTCTGAAAGTTGGGGCCAGGGGGGAAACCCGCAGTGGGTAGACCGGAAAAAATCAGGCTGGGGGAGATCCTGCTCCAGCAGAAGTTGTTGACGGATGACCAGCTTAAGGCGGCGCTTGAAGAACAAAAGCGCAGCGGCCGCAAGCTCGGCCGCATTTTCATCGACTCCGGCTTCCTGACCGAGGACCAGATCGGCGGCGCGCTCGCGCGCCAGCTCCAGGTCCCGTTCATCAATCTCAAGCATTTCAACATCAAGCCGGAAATCGCGACGCTCCTGCCGGAGACATTGGCCCGACGCTTCCGGGCAATCGTCCTCGAGGATTCGGCAACCTATTACCGGGTCGGCATGGCGGATCCGACGGATCTGTTCGCTTACGACGAAATCAACCGTGTCCTCAAGCGCGACATCCAGCTTGCCGTGGTCAGCGAATCCGCGCTGCTGCAGAACATCGACCGGGTCTACCGCCGCACCGAGGAAATCAGCGGCCTGGCGCAGGAACTCGGCGAAGAACTCGGCGAAGCCGTCATCGACCTTGGCGGCATCGGGCTCACCGCGGGCGTCGAGGATGCACCGGTGGTCAAGCTGCTGCAGTCGGTTTTCGAAGACGCGGTGCAGGTTCGAGCTTCCGATATTCACATCGAGCCGCAGGAAAGAAAGCTGCACATCCGCTTCCGCATCGACGGCGTGCTGCACCTGCAGACCGAGGCCGATTCGAAGATCGCTTCGGCGCTGGTGTTGCGCCTGAAACTGATGTCCGGACTCGACATCTCCGAGCGCCGCCTGCCGCAGGACGGCCGCTTTAATGTCAAGGTCCGCAATGTATCGATCGACGTTCGCATCTCCACCATGCCGATCCAGTTCGGCGAATCGGTAGTGATGCGCCTGTTGAACCAGAGCGGCGGCATCCTCGGACTGGAACGCATCGGCATGCCGAAATGGATGCTGGAGCGCCTGCGCGAAGTCATCCACCGTCCCTCGGGCATGGTGCTGGTCACCGGGCCCACCGGCAGCGGCAAGACGACCACGTTGTATGCCGCACTCGACGAACTCAATACCACCGGGCGCAAGATCATCACCGTCGAAGACCCGGTTGAATACCGGCTGCCCGGCATCAATCAGGTGCAGATCCACGAGAAGATCGAACTCACCTTCGCCCGTGTCCTGCGCACGGCATTGCGCCAGGATCCCGACGTCATCCTCGTCGGCGAAATGCGCGACCAGGGCACAGTGGAAACGGGACTGCGTGCCGCGATGACGGGCCACATGGTGCTGTCGACGCTGCACACGAACGATGCGGTCAGCACGCCCATACGCCTGCTGGACATGGGCGCGCCGCGCTACATGGTCGCCATGTCGCTGCAGGTCGTGGTCGCCCAGCGGCTGCTGCGCCTGGTTTGCGAGAGTTGCGGTGAACCGGCACAACTGGCGCCGAACGTGGAGGTCTGGGCGCGCAACGAACTCGGCGATCGCGCCGTCGCGACCCAGTTCCGCAAGGGCCGCGGCTGCACGCAGTGCAATGGCACCGGCTATCTTGGACGTACCGGTGTCTACGAAATGCTGGAGATGACCAGGCCGGTGGTCGAGGCGGCGAACCAGCCCGACCCGGCCGTGTTCATCGAAGCGGCCCGGCGCCAGATCGCCGGTCGCACCCTCAAGGATCATGCTCTCGAGCTCGTCGTGCAAGGCAGGACAACGGTCGAGGAAGCCATGCGCATCGGCACCCAGGTGGACGACTGATGGCGCATTTTGCCTACAGCGGGCGCAATTCGGTTGGCGACCTGGTGCGGGGGGTGATCGAAGGCGTGGACAGTTCCGCGGTCGCGACCCAGTTGTTCAGCACCGGCATCACGCCGGTGGAAATCGGCGCAGCCCCTGCGCCGCGCGCCAAGGGCAAGGGTATTTTCTCGAAGTTCAGCAAGCGGCGCATCGATCACGCCGAGATGCTGCTGTTCAGCCGCCAGATGTATGCCCTGCTGAAGGCAGGCGTGCCCATCATGCGCGCGCTGACCGGCTTGCAGGAGTCGGCAACCAGTCCGGCGTTTCGCGATGTTCTGCGAGAGGTCCGCGAAAGCCTGGACAGCGGCCGTCCGTTGTCGACCTCTCTGCAGAGAACCGGGGCGTTTTCGGCCTTCTTTGTCGCCATGGTTTATGTTGGCGAAACCACCGGCATGCTGGAGGAAATATTCCTGCGACTCTACAACCATCTCGAATTCCAGGAACTCATGCGCGGCCAGGTGAAATCGGCGCTGCGCTATCCGATATTCGTGGTCATAGCCATGAGCATTGCGATCGTCATCATCAATATCTTCGTGATACCGGCCTTTGCCAAGGTTTACGCGGGCTTCAATGCGCCGCTCCCGATCCTCACCCGCATTCTGATCGGCTTTTCCGACTTCATGGTGGCGACGTGGTGGCTGCAGGCCGTTGCGCTGGTGGGGGCGATATTCCTGTTCCGCGCGTACACAGCGACTAAGTCCGGGCGATACAAATGGGACCGGCTGAAGCTGCGCATGCCGATTGCCGGCAAAATCGTACTCAAAGCGACGCTTGCGCGCTTTTCTCGAAGCCTGTCCCTGGCGATCCGCAGTGGCGTGCCAATCGTCCAGGGACTTAACCTTGTCGGGCAGACCGTGGACAACGCGTACGTGGCCGCCCAGGTGGAAAGAATGCGCGAAGGCGTCGAACGCGGCGAGAGCGTGCTGCGCACGGCTTCGCACGCTGCCATTTTCACGCCGGTGGTGCTGCAGATGGTGATGGTGGGCGAGGAATCCGGCGCGCTCGACGACATGATGCAGGAGATCGCGGACATCTATCAGCGCGAGGTCGAGTATGAACTCAAGACCCTGGGCGCGCAGATCGAACCGATCCTTATCATCGCGCTCGGTGTGCTGGTGCTGATCCTTGCGCTGGGCGTCTTCCTTCCGATCTGGGACCTTGGCCAGGCGGCGATGAAGAAATGAGCCCATGTGCCGCCATTCGCTACAGCAGGGTTTCAGTCGTTTCGAGCTGCTGGTCGTGGTCGCCCTGTTCGGCGTGCTTGGCGGTGTCATGCTCGATCGCATGCGTTACATGCAGGAGTACGCCGAAATGACGGCGGTCGAGGTGACCATTGCTCACCTGCGTACCGGCCTGCGGTACCGCATCGGCGACCTGCTCATCCGCGACAAGCTGTCGGAAATCTCGACACTGGCAGACGAGAACCCGGTTAACTGGCTGGAATCCAGGCCACCCAACTATCTGGGGGAATTCGATGCTGAGCCGGAGAGTGACGTCAAAGGGCGCTGGTACTTCGACCGCAGGCATCACGAACTTGTTTATACGGCTAACAACAGGCGGTTTTTCACCCCGGAATCCTATCGCGATTACACCGTGCGCTTGCGCGTCGTGCGGCTGCAGCAGGGGGCGTCAGGGGCGCCGCAGGCGGCAAATACCGCATCAGCGCCGCAGTGGGTCACCCTGATCCAGGTGACGGATGGAAAATGGTTTTAGGCAAGCTGGCACAACTTCTGCAGTAACTGACGATTGGAGCCGAGAGGAAAGCGCAATGAACAGACGGAAGCTTGGTTTTACCCTGATCGAACTGGTGGTGACGATCAGCATTATTGCGATCCTTGCGGCGGTCGCCCTGCCGCGCTATATCGCTCTGCAGCAGCAGGCGCGGGCAGCCAAGGCGCAGGCCATCTACGGTGGGATACGATCGGCCGCGGCCCTTGCCCATGCGATGGTGATCGCGACGAATACAGTCACGAGCGGAGCCGCCAATGTGTCGATGGAGGGGCAGAATGTGACGCTTTTTCACGGCTACCCGACAGCGGACGCTGCCGGCATCGTAACGGCCACCCAGCTCAACACGGTGTCCGACGCGCTCGCCCTTAGCGGCGGGGGCGGCGGCGCAAACGTCACGCTGACCGTCGACATCGGCGGCGGAACGGCCGGACTTTGCACGGTGACCTATACCTCGCCTACCAACGCAAACTTTTCACCCGGGATCGGCGTGAACGTTACTGGTTGTTAGCAATACGGGCGGATGGCCTTGTGCCGCTAACCGCAGTTTTGGATGGTTTTTTTAACTTGTCAGGAGATGGAGAAACAACATGAACCTCGCACAAAAGGGCTTTACCCTGATCGAACTGGTTGTAGTTATCGTGATTCTGGGCATTCTTTCCGCCGTCGCGTTGCCGCGTTTCGTTGACCTGTCGTCGCAAGCCGGAGCCGCCGCTGCTTCCGGTGTGGCCGCATCGATTTCGTCGTCAACCAGCATCAACTACGCTGCCCGCAAGGCCAACAACGGAAGCGCCATTGCGATTGCGGGATGTGCCGATGTCAACACCAATATCGCGACGCTGCTGGCTGGCGGCATGCCTGCTAACTACACAGTTGGTGGCGCTGGCACATGTACTGATGGCTCGACGTCGACCTGCACGGTGACGAACACCAATGTCAGCCCGGCGCAGACGGCGAGCGCAGTGATCGTTTGCGCATCGTAGTAAAACCCAGGCAATCACGGAGCGGGTTCGTGCTGCGGTTTCGAGATCCCCCGGTAGCTGGCGGACAGGGCAATCGTCGCCCTGTCCGCCGCGGTCGGTACGGCGTTGAATGATCGGCCAGACACCTCGAATCGCGTGTGGGCAATGCAAGAACAGTGTCACGACGCCAAACCGCACGCGCCGTGAACCTGTCGTCAACTGAGTTAGCTTGAAATCGGGCAGGCGCGCATTTGATCGCGTGCCGCACCCAACCCTATGGCCAAGCGTGTTCCCACCAGAAAGCACGACCGGGTTGTGGCCTCGGGTTTTACACTGGTCGAGCTTGTCGTGGTCCTGATCCTGATCGGGATTCTTGCGGCTGTTGCGATTCCCAGGCTGAACACCCGGACCTTCGATACCACCGGTTTCTTTGACGAAGTTCGGGCCTCGGTGCGCTTTGCCCAGAAGGACGCCATTGCGAAGCGTCGCAGCGTATGCCTGGTATTCACGTCCGGCGCGCTCACAATTTCCTACTCGCCGGACAATGCGTTGCCTGCCGCCTGCGGCGGTAATCTCGTCTCTCCGCGAGGCGTCACGCCTTTCGCGGTAACGGCGCCCAGCGGAGTAACGCTGGCCGCCACGTCCGATTTCCGCTTCGATGGCCTGGGCAGGCCCAGCACAGGGCCGGTAACCGTCACTGTTACCGGAGACGGCTTCCGTACCTTTACAGTCCAGTCGGAAACGGGTTATGTCCAGTAATCGCATGCGGACCGGTCGTACCTGCCGACAGTCGGGATTTACGTTCGTCGAACTGATCATGTTCGTGGTGATCGTAAGCATCGGCGTGGCCGGCATCCTGTCGGTCTTCTACGTTACAACGCAGAAAAGCGCCGATCCGGCGGCACGCAAGCAACTGATCGCGATTGCGGAAGCGATGCTTGAGGAAGTCGAGTTGATGCCTTTTACCTGCCGCGACCCCGACGACGCGACCGCTTCCGACGCAAGCGTGGCGTTGTCCGGAAACAACTGCGTGGTGGGGGGCACGATGGAAGGCCTGGGGCCGGAAGCAGGTCCTGAAACCCGCTACAGCACGACAATTCCTTTCGACAGCGTCAATGACTACAACGGCTTCGACACCAACACGGCATCTCCCACCGGCATCCTCGATCCGTCCCAGACACTCCCCGGTCCGGCCGGCTATCGCGCCGTTGTAGCGGTAACCGCGCAGAATCTCGGCCCGGCTGCAACCCAGGTAACGGCGAACGACGGTAACGGCAGGCTGCAATCGCTGCTCATCGATGTGACGGTCACCAGTCCGCGCGGCGAGAGCATCACGCTGAGCGGCTATCGCACCCGCTACGCACCGACGAGTCCGCCATGATTGCCGGCCGAATCGCAGACAACGCAATGCCTGCTGCGAGCAGGCAGCTTGGCTTCACGCTGACCGAAGCGATCATCGTCATCGTGATCATGGGGGTGCTCGCCAGCGCTGTTGCCGTATTCATCCGCGGTCCGGTTCAGGCCTACTTCGACGTCAATCGCCGCGCTGAGCTGGTGGACACCGCGGATACCGCGCTGCGCCGCATGCATCGAGAGTTGAAGGCGGCATTGCCGAACAGCGTGCGCGTCACCGGGACATGCGCCACCGCCTGTTACCTGGAGTTCATCCCCGTCGTCGCCGGCGGGCGCTATCGCGCGGCGCAGACCAGCGGAAACGCAGGCGATATCCTGAATTTCACGACCGCCGACACCTCATTCGATATCGTCGGTCCGGCCATCACGATGTCCGCCGGAAACAGCTGGCTGGTGGTCTACAACCTCGGCATTCCCGGCGCCGATGCGTATTCCGGGGCCACCGCCGTCACCGATGTGCGGCGAGTCCGTTCCGCTGCCACGGGCAGCCTGACCGCCATTAATTTCACTTCGACGAACCGCCTGCCGTTCGAATCCGCTTCGAAGCGCTTCCAGATCGTCAACGAGCCGGTTACCTATGAATGCTCGCCGGGGGCGGGGGTGCTGCGGCGTTACACGGGATATGGATTCAGTACAGCGCAGGCCCCAGGGGCTCCCGGAGGCACGTCCGCCGTACTTGCAGGCAGCGTGGGGAACTGCAACTTCGTCTATGCGCAGCAGGCCGGCCGCAGGGCGGGTCTGGTGGCGCTAACCCTGGCGCTGAGTCAGGGCGGCGAAACGATCAGCCTGTACTACCAGGTTCATGTGAGCAACGTGCCATGAACTCCCCCCGCAAACAGCATGGTGTCAGCCTGATCACAGCGATTTTCCTGATCGTCGTTCTCGCTGCGCTGGGGGCATTCCTCGTTACGGTATCCGGCCTCCAGCAGGCATCCAGCGCATTGGACCTGCAAGGCTCGCGCGCCTACCAGGCCGCACGCGCCGGCATCGAATGGCAGGCATTCCAGGCCTTGCGCAATGGCTCCTGTGCGGGCGCGACATTCGTTCCGGGCGGCACATTGACGGACTTCACGGTTACGGTGGGCTGCGAAGTTATGCCGTACTCCGAGGTGACCGTATCAACCGGCACCGTTTATCGGATTACAGCCACGGCCTGCAACAGGCCGTCGGCCGGAACCTGCCCGAACAACGCCTCGCCCGGGCAGAACTACGTTGAGCGCCAGTTGCAGGCGACGATGGCTAACTAAGGCGGCAACCCCGATGTCCACCAACCTGAATACGAAACAAGGCGCGGTGAGCGTGCGGTCCACCGGACAAAAACAACATCGAGTGCCGCGATTCGCCGCCACGATGGCGTTGCTGGCATCGCTTCTGGCCACCATCGCCGCGCCTGCGGATGCTGCGCCGCGTTTCGCGCGTACCAGCGGCAACTGGACAACCATTACGTGGTCGGCAACCAGTTGTGGCGCGGGGACCGGCGCCGCGCTCCCGACTGCTGCGGACGCCGTGACGATCTGCGACAACACGACCGTGACGGTCAATACCTCGCCGACGGTGCTTTCCATCGACATTCCGACTGGGGGCAACGTTACGATCCTGCAGATCACGGCCGCCCAGACCCTGACCGTTGTTGGCGATGTGACAGTAACTGCGGGTTCCGGTAATGGCGACAACAAGCAGATCCTGCTGTCCAACAACGCCATATTCAACGTCAACGGCAACCTGACGCTGACCGGCGCCGGCAATGACAATCGATACGCCTTGATGCAGCTCAACGGCGCAACGGTTTCCGTTGGAGGTACGCTCAACATCAATGGCGGCGGCGGCAATGACCGTGCGCGGGTGACCTTGGCGAATGCATCTGTCCTGAATGTGACGGGTGACATTGTCCTGGGTACTGGCGGACTGCTGAATAACGGCAGCTTAGTCAGCAGCATCGTCAATCTGCAGGGAGATTTCACCCACAGCAACGCCAACGACGACTATTCCAGTACCGGTGGTGTGTTCCAGATGGTCGGAACCGGCGCGCAAGCCATCAACGGCGGCGCCGGCATCACCACCACGTTCTATCGCCTGGTTGTCAACAATCCTACGGGTGACGTGACGATCAATCATCCCGTGCAGGTGGCGAATGGGGGCACGCTGACATTGACCGGCGGACGGATCGTGACGGGCGCGTCTTATGTTGCGGCAGGGGTAACAGGGGCCGCCACGATAAGCGGTGCCAGTACGGCGAGCTACATTGTCGGCAACCTGCGGCGATACATTCCCACCGGCACCCAGACAGGCATCCTGTTTCCCGTCGGCGGCAGCACCGCAGGCAAATTCGCGCAGGTCCAGATCGATTTCCAGAATGTCACGACAGCCGGGTACTTCCAGGCCGCGGCGTCTCTTGGCGACACGGACCACCCGAGTATCGCCACGTCCGTCCTGGATTCGGGCAAGAGCGTGAACCGCTACTGGACGCTCGTGAATACAGGCGGCCTGACTTTCAGCGGAGCAACGACAGCGAACGTCACGTTCAACTACCCGGCGAGCGACATCGACAGCGGCGCAACGACTTCCGCGTTCATCATCGGTGATTTCGCGGCAGGCGTGTGGAGTTACCCCACGACTGGCACGCTTGCCGCGACGAGCTCCCAGGCCACCGGGCTGACGGCGGCCGCCATAGCCGGCGACTACGCCATCGCTGAAATGGTCGGCCCCTATTCGTACTGGCGCATGAACGAAGGGTCGTGGAACGGCACCTCCAACGAGGTGGCTGATTTCGGCAGCGCCAGTAATCCGGGAACCGCAGCCAGCCTGTCCGCAACTGAGCCGACCACAGCCAACACGACGCCAGCGATCGCAGGCACGCCCGGTACCTGCCGCTACGGCGTATTCAATCGCACCAACAAGGATTACATCGCGCTCGGGGCGGGCTATCCCAATCTGGCTGCAGCCGGACAAACGGGCTTTACGGTGACAGCCTGGATCAATTCGACCAATACAGCGCTGCCCGGCCAACGGATCCTGATCGATGACCAGAACGACACGGCGCCTGGTTCCTGGGGCTTCAGCGTCGGCGAAACGTCCAGGGCCGGCGCCGGCGGCGTGCGGTTCTATTACCGCCAGGGAACCACCTTTACGCTCGATACCGTTGCAGTGCCCAGCAACCAGTGGCTGTTTGTCGGCCTGTCGGTGAGTCTGGCGGCGGGCGCCGGAGCGAGTCGCGGAACCATCTATGTCTACAACACCGCCGGCACGCTGGTGACGTCGTATACAGACATCTTCACGTGGACTTCCGGCTCCGACGCCGGGCCGCCTTCGATAGGCGGAGAAACGAATGCCTCCGGCGAAGGAACCAATCAGTTCGGTTTTTCCGGCGCAATCGACGAATTGCGCGTCTATCGCGCCGCGCTGAGCCAGAGCATGGTCAACCAGGTGCGGCAACTCACGAACCCCTGTGTGACAACCGATCACTACGCGTTGAGCGGGAGTGCGAGCGGGGTGACTTGCGACGTTTCGACAGTGCAGATTACCGCGCACGATGCTACGCACACCGCTGTTTCCCCGGCCGCCGGCACCAGCCTTAACTTGACCACCTCGACGCTAACCGGTGTGTGGCAGGCAGGCTTGTTATCCGGAACGGGTGGCTGGACGCCCTCGGGCGCCAATAATGGCGCGGCGACCTACGTGTGGCCCGGCGGTGAGACGAGCTTCACCGTGCGCCTGCGGCAGAACACGCCGGCGACGGTGAACATCAATCTGCTGGATTCGGGCGGCAAGGCCGAAAGTGTTACCGAGGACCTTAGCATCGTATTCGCGGATACCGCCTTCCGGGTGACCGACGCGAGTGGCACAGCGACCGTTACGATCGGTATGCAGCTGTCGGGAAAGAACTCCAACGTTGGCTTCGGCGCGCAGACGCGCTACCTGCAGGCGATCCGCACCGACACCAATACCGGCAGTTGCGTGGGCCTGATCCAGAGCCAGACCGTGACCATCGAAATGGCGGCGGCGCGGATCAATCCCACCGGCGGCGGCAGCCAGGTGAGCGTCATGAATAGCAGCAGCGCGATGGTGGCGCTGGGCACCGGTGCGGGCGCGGCGGGCGCCTACACGAACGTTTCTCTCGCTTTCGATGCAAGTTCGATGGCTCCGCTGGTCGTAAGCTATCCGAACGCCGGCAGCGTTTCCCTGTTTGCGCGCTACCAGCTTCCGACGCCCCCAACCGGAACTTATGTAGCGGGGTCGTCCAACACATTTGTGGTGCGGCCATTCGGATTGCGCATTGCGGGGCCGCCTTCGGGACGAACCGGATCGGGCAGCACCGCTTACGCCAGGGCCGGACAGACGTGGCCGGATGCCGTGACGGTGAGCGCCGTGGTGTGGGAAGCGGCGGACGACGCCAACGATGACGGCGTACCCGACAGCGATGCGGCGCTGGCCGGCAATGCCGTCACCACCAATTTTGGCGCGGAGGCCGCGCCCGCGACGGTTACGATCACGCACACCCTCGCCGAGCCGGCGAGCGGCAATAACGGCGCGCTCACCACTTCGCTTTCTGCATTTACCAACGGCGTAGCATCCACAACAGCAAGCTGGAGCGAGGTGGGGCTGATCAATCTGTTCGCCAGCTCAACGAGCTATCTTGGCAGCGGTCAGAACGTCAGGAACTCCGGGGCGGGCTATGCCGGCGTCGGCCGCTTCTATCCGGACCATTTCTTCGTGGCCCCGGGTTCGTCGCTGACCAACCGGTCTGCTGCGGCTTGCGCGCCGGCTTCGAGTTTCACCTATATGGATGAACCCTTCAGGCTGAATTTCGACCTGCAAGCAAGGAACAGCGCTGGCGTAATCACCCAGAACTATGGGACCACCAATGGTTTCGCCAAGCTGGTGCCTTCTACCATCGTCCAGTTGGGTTTCGGCGCCCTCTCGGGAACCACGAACCTGACCGCCAGATTGGACACTGCTATCTCGGCGCCGACAGGAACCTTCACGGCTGGTGTGGCGACAATTGGAGCGGCTCTGGACATGAATAGGGCTGCAAGTCCTGACGGACCCTTCGCAGCGCTGAGAGTAGGCATCGCGCCCGTTGATTCCGACAGTGTCACTTTACGTACGACGGACATGGATATGGACGTGGTGGCGCCGGCCGGAAACGATCACCAGCTGATCGGCTCCAGCACCGACATCCGTTTCGGCCGAATGCGGCTTCAGAACGCGATCGGCAGCGCCTTGCTGGATCTTCCGATATCGCTGGTGACGCAGTACTACAACGGCAGCGGATTCGTCACCAACACGGCAGACAGTTGCACGACGCTTCTGGCGAGCGACATTCGTTTCGCGTTCGTTGCGGGCACCAGCCTGTCGGCGTGCGAGACGGCCACGAATCCGGCAGGCACCATTTACTTCAGCGGCGGCCAGGCCTCGGCGTCGCCGCCGCCGGCCAGCGTGGTGGCGCCCAAGCTAGTGAAGCCCGGTGCGGCAAACAATGGGGCCGTGGACCTGACGGTGAACCTGAACGGAGCCAGCGGCAATACGTGCACGGCGGTGGGGGCCGCCTTCCCGTCGGCGACCAATGCCGCCAAACCCTGGCTGCAGGGTAACTGGGGAACGACAACCTACGACAGCAATCCGCAGGGACGCTTCACCTTCGGCACTTACAAAGCTGCCGAGGAATTCATCTACTTGCGCGAAAACTACTGATCCAGACTTTTTGCATGCGTGCCCTTCGAACGTGGCGGGCCTTCAGCAGCATTAAATGCCGATTTCGTCCCGAAATTGCCCGATTGGTCACTCCCGGGAAACGCGATGCCGTGGTCCACGGAACGGCAAGTGCGAGGCTTGCGGACACGAAGATTTGATGGCATGCCGTGGGCGAGCCGGGCCCAGGCGGGCCGGTTCACCCGCGTGCCTGCCTGGAACAGGGCCTGATTCCCAGCGGTTGCGACCCTGAATTTTCCATTGACAACAATATCTTATTCATTTAATTTCGCGTAACTCTTAAAGTAGGCATACATAACGTGTTTCGTAAGCCGTTCACAGGCAGTCTGGTTGCTCTGTCCGTGCACCAGGATCGCATAGACCTTGCGAAGGTATCGCGCAATGGCGCGGCGCCGCCGCTCGTCGAAATCTGTGATTCGGTACAGAAGAAAGGCTCCAGCCTGGAAACACTGCAGGCGGTGCGCAAGGATTTCCGTCTGCACCAAAGCCGCTGCGGCACATTGCTTGGTGCGAGCCAGTATCAGTTGCAGTTGCTCGATGCACCGGCCGTACCCGATGCCGAATTGAAGTCCGCCGTACGCTGGGGTCTTAAGGACATGCTGGACTATCCGGTAGAGACCGCCACCGTCGACGTGGTATTGGTACCAGCAGGACCGAACTCGGCGGCGCGCGGCAAGTCGGTCTACGTCGTCTCCGCTAGGAACAGCGAAATCGAATCGGTCATGAAGGCGTTTCTCGATGCGAAGCTTCCCTTGCAGGTCATCGACGTTCCCGAACTTGCCCAGCGCAACATCGCCGCGCTGCTGGAGACCGAGGGCCGCGGTTTGGCGTTTCTCAGTTTCGACGATGAAGGCGGCCTGCTTACGTTCACTGCGGGCGGCGAGCTTTACCTCTCGCGGCGCATCGAGATCGGTTCACTGATGCTGGAGCAGGCGGACCCGGACAGACGCGAGCAGATGTTCGAGCGCATCACGCTGGAATTGCAACGATCCCTGGATCACTTCGATCGTCAGTTCAGTCATATCCCATTGGCACGGATGATGCTGGGTCCGCTGCCGGAGAATATCGGCCTCCAGGCCTACCTGACAAAGAACCTGTACGTGCCGGTGGAGTCCGTGAATCTTGCCGGGGTCCTCGATTTCGGTGAACGCACGGAAATGCGCGATCCGGGCTATCAGCAGCGGTTCATGTCCGTCCTTGGCGCGGCGTTGCGCAACGAGGCTGTGCAATGAGCCAGCAGATCAACCTTTACAACCCGCTATTCGAGCCGCGCCGCGAATGGCTGTCTTTCAATGTCGCCGCGGCCGTGATACTGGCAGTGCTAGGCCTGATCGCGGCCGGCAGCATAGCGGCCAACTGGCGCTACCACAGTCTGGTCAGGCAGGAGCAGGCCGCCTCGCAGCGGCTGGCGAATGCCAAGGAAGAGCTGACCCGGCTTGCTAATCAGCTTGCCAGCCGGCAGAAAGATCCGCAGTTGCTCGCCAAACTCGATCGGGCTCAGGCTGAACTGAAATCGCGGGACGAAGTGATCGCGGTCCTGCGGGGCGGTGCGCTGGGCAATACCTCGGGTTATTCGGAATATCTGCGTGCATTTGCGCGGCAGTCCATCGAAGGCCTGTGGCTGACGGGATTCAGCATCTCCGGTGCCGGGCACCACGTGGTGATCGAGGGGCGCACCCTGCGCGCCGACCTCGTGCCCGACTACCTGCAGCGACTTAACCGTGAACGCATCCTGCAGGGCAGCACATTCGCGGAAATGCAGATGCAGCAACCCGCCCAGGATGGCGGGGACAAAAAATCCTCGGAGCCGGCTTTCCTGGAATTCAAGCTTGCCACCGCAGCGGAAGCCGACCGGAAAAAAGGAGCGCCGCAATGAAGAGCCTGTGGCGCAGCTATGGCCGCAAATTCGACGCGCTGAGCATGCGCGAGAGGCTCATGGTATTTGCCGCCGTCATTTCCGCCATCGTCTTCGTTGGTTACGAGTTCGGGCTTTCCGGGCCGCTGCGCCACAATTCCCGGCTGTCGGCCCAGATCGGACAGCACGAGACGGAAGCGGCGATGGCGCAGCAGCAGACCCAGATCCTGGCCGGCTCGCTGGCGCAGGATCCCAACGAAGCGGTGCGCCAGCAGCTCGCCGAACTGAATAAGCAGATCGAAGAGCGCGACCTCACGGTGCGAGGCGTCCAGAAGGGCCTGGTGCCGCCGACGCGCATGGCAGCGGTGCTGGAAAACATGCTCAACCGCAGCCAGAGTGTGCGTCTCGTATCCCTGAAGACGCTGCCGGTCTCCACGCTCGTGGAAAATCCGGTGGAAGAGGGGAAGGACGAACCGGCCGTTGCAGACGACCATCAGGTTTACAAGCATGGCGTCGAGATCACGTTGCAGGGCAATTACCTCGACCTGCTCGACTACCTTGCCAAACTGGAAAAGCTGCCCTGGCAGATGTTCTGGGCCCGGACCCGGATGGATGCCAGCGACTACCCCCGGGTCCGTGTGACCCTCACGCTCTACACGCTGTCGCTGGACAGAGCGTGGCTTGTCGTATGAATGCAATCTTGCTGCTGCTGCGGGCGGCCGGCCTGGCTGCGGGTCTGGTGGCCGGTGTAGCCGTAGCGCAGGCGCAGGACTTGCGCGATCCGACCCGGCCTCCGGGCATATCTGCAATCAAGGCGGGACCCGGCGTTGCGACCGGAGGGCTGGTCCTGCAGTCGATCCTGATATCGCCGGAACGCAAGGTGGCCGTGATCAGCGGAAAATTGGTCACGCCGGGCGAATCGGTGGAGGGGTACATGCTGGTCGCGATCGCCGAGAATGAAGCTGTGCTGAAGAACGGCGACAAGGTTCGACGACTGCACCTGTACCCGTCCGTGGACATGAAGCGCCAGAAAGAAATTCAAGGCGGGACCAGCGGTGTCCGATCCTTACCGGACAACGGGCAATGAAGGGAACTTCGCCTCCAATGGGAAGCGAACTCGATCAAGGGAAGAAAATGGCGCGAATTTTTAACTCAATGCTTCTGGTGTTGTTGCTGGCGTCCTGCGAGACGATGAAGCAACCGCCTCAGCCCTATTCTTACGATCTGGCGTCCGGGGAGCTGGGCAAGGCGTCCGCGAAACAGGCTTCGGCGGAGCAGCCTGACGTCGTAAGCAAGGCATTGATGCCCTCGGTGTCGGTGGAAATGCCGCAGGTGGACGGCCGGCCCATCGAGCCGCGCTTCGATCTGGCCGTGAACAATGCGCCAGCCGCGCAGGTGTTCGCGGCCATCGTATCCGGCACACGCTACAGCATGGTCGTGCATCCAGGCGTGAAGGATCCGATTTCGATCAACCTTCGGGATGTCACGGTATTTGAAGCCCTCGACACCATCCGCGAGATCTACGGTTACGAGTACAAGGTGCAGGCCACGCGGATCCTGGTCGAGCCGATCGGCCTGCAGACCCGCGTGTTCCAGGTGAACTACCTGATGAGCCAGCGCAAGGGCAAGACCGATGTGCGCGTCACCTCGGGCGCCATATCAGACTCGGCCGGCTCGAGCCCGACTGGACCCAATTCGTCGACCACGACTGCTGGCGGAGTCACCACGGAGGCCATGGAAAGCAGCCGCATCAGCACGACATCCACCAATGATTTTTGGACAGAAATCGGCGGCTCCCTGCGCGCAATCATCGGCACGGAGGGGGGGCGCAACGTCGTCATGAGCCCGCAGGCGGGCGTCATCGTAGTTCGTGCATATCCGCCGGAACTGCGCGGCGTGGTGGACTTCCTCAAGGCCATGCAGGTCGTGGTGGAACGCCAGGTGATGCTCGAAGCCAAGATCATCGAGGTGCAGTTGTCCGATGCGCACCAGACCGGCGTCAACTGGGCGGCTTTCACCCAGGGATCCAACAGCCGGTTCGCCGGCGGCGTACTCAGCCCGGGCGCGGCCCTGACCCCCACGGGCACGATCAATGCGTTCACCTTCCGCAACCCCGATGGTTCGATCGCAACCAACTCCGCCATCATCTCGAACCCGGCGGCTCCGGGCGCCATCGCCACCGGCACCGGAATACCGGGCACCCTGTTCGGGCTGGCCTTCCAGACCGGCAGCTTTGCGGCCCTGGTGTCCTTCCTGGAAACGCAGGGCAATCTCCAGGTACTGTCCAGCCCGCGCATTGCGACCCTCAACAACCAGAAGGCCGTGCTGAAAGTCGGCACTGATGAATTCTTCGTCACCAATATCACGACCAATACCACGACCACCGGCACCACCAGCACCCAGTCGCCGACGATCACGGTGGCGCCGTTCTTCTCCGGTGTCGCCCTGGACGTTACCCCGCAGATCGACGAGCACAACCAGATCATTCTTCACATCCATCCGTCCGTGTCGAACGTGATCGAGAAGACCAAGAACATCGACCTGGGCACGGCCGGAAACTTTCGCCTGCCGCTGGCCTCCAGCTCGATCAGCGAAAGCGATACGGTGGTGCGCGTGAGCAACGGCAATATCGTCGCCATTGGTGGCCTGATGAAGGAAGCCGTTTCCCGCGATACCAGCGGTGTGCCCTTCCTGAATACCATTCCGGTCATCGGCAGCCTGTTCGGTAGCAAGAGCCGCTCGACGGTCAAGAGCGAGCTGGTCATCCTCCTCAAGCCCACCGTGATTGAAGGGGACAATTCGTGGCGTCAGGATATACTGGACACCAAGGAACGCATTGACGCTTACGGACGCAGTGACAGCTCGCAGTTCAAATCGGAACCCGCGGCTCAGCCAGAGCCGGCCCGATAGTCCGGGCCGGTCTTCGTCCGAGCGGCACAACGCGTCGGCCTGACGCGGGTGGCAGTCCCAGATCATGTACCGCACCCATTTTGCCCTGCGTGAAGCGCCATTCGGATTGACGCCGGATACGACCTACGTATTCGCTTGCACGCCGCACCAGGAGGCCCTCAACACCTTGCTGATCGCGGTGGACAGCGGCGAGGGCTTCATGAAAATCACCGGTGAGGTCGGAACCGGAAAGACCTTGCTCTGCCGCCGTTTCCTCTCCCAGCTCGACAGCGGCTACGTGTCCGCCTATCTTCCCAATCCCCTGCTGGACCCGCATGGCCTGCTGCTGGCGCTGGCGGAGGAGCTGCGCGTTCCCTTCGACAAGGACAGCGATCAGCACACGCTGACGAAGGTCCTCAACAACGCGCTGCTAGAGTTTGCCCGTGCCGGCAAGAAAGTGGTCGTGTGCCTTGACGAAGTCCAGGCGATGCCCTTCGAAACGCTGGAGTCGCTGCGTTTGCTGTCCAACCTGGAAACCGAAAAGCGCAAGCTGTTTCAGGTCATCCTTTTCGGGCAGCCCGAACTCGATGCCAAGCTAAGCCACGAATCCGTACGCCAGCTACGGCAGCGGATCACGTTTCAGTATCATCTCTCGGCTCTGTCGAGGAACGAAGTCGCGTACTACCTCGGCCACCGGTTGCGGGTGGCCGGCTACATGGGAGACCGGCTGTTCGATCACTCCGCGATCAACGCGCTGTACCGGGGAAGCCGTGGCGTGCCGCGCCTGATCAACGTGCTTGCCCACAAGTCCATGCTCGTGGCCTTCGGTGAGGGCAGGCATCACATCTCGGCCCATCATGTGCGCAAGGCCGTGCACGATACGCCGTCCGCAAGGGTTCCCCGCTCGCCCGTCCTGTGGGCGGTGCTCGTTGTCGTGGCGGCGGCGCTGGTGGCCGGCCTGGGGTTCTGGCACCAATGAGTCTCATCAACCAGGTTTTGCAGGACCTTGAAAAAAGGCATGCATCCGAGCCCGAGCTCAAGTCGCTGCCGCCGCACGTGCGCGCGATTCCGGAAGGACCGCGTTCGGCCCATGTCGCGCTGTTCGTCGCTGCCGCGCTGATCGTTTTCGCGATCATCGCGGCTTATCTGTTCTTTGGCGGATGGCTGCGCCACGCAACCAGTCCGACGGTTGCAGCCGTTCCCGCGCCGGCGGCACCAGTTTCGGCGGCTCCTGCAGTCGCCGAGTTAAAACCCGCGCTGCCTGCGCCGGAACCTGTCGTGCAAACGCAGATGGTAGCGCCCGCTTCCAGGCTGTCGGACGAATTGAGCTTCGTTCCCGATTCCCGCCCACGCCGGGATACGGCACCAAAGCCGGCGAAGCCCGCCGCGCCGAATCCTCCCGCAAAGGTCAAAATTCCTGACGAATTCCGCGCGGCGATTGAACCGCCTCCCGCCGTGATCGCAGCGGCACCCCAGCCGCAGCCGGCCGTGCCGCGCGCGCCAGTGCCGCCTGCGCCGGCCCCCCCGGTTCCGGTCGCGGAATCGACGGTGGTCATCGACAAGCAGGTACGGGAGATGACATCCATGCAGCGCGCGGAAGTGGCGTTCCGCAAAGGCGTCACGCAACTCCAGGAGTCGCGCGCAAGCGCGGCAGAGACGAGTTTCCGCGAGGCATTGCGCGAGGACCAGAATCACGTGGCCTCGCGCCAGGCCTTGCTCGGCTTGCTGCTCGAAGCGAAGCGCAATGACGAGGCGGAGCAGCTTCTCAAGCGCGCGCTCGAACTGAATCCACGCCAACCGCGCCATGCGATGGTGCTGGCCCGCCTCGAAGTGGAGCGGGGCGAAGTGACAGGGGCCATCAACACGATGGTCGCGGCATTGCCCTACGTGCAGTCCGATCCGGAGTACTACGCTTTTCTCGCGGCCTTGCTGCAGCGGGAGGGCCGTCAGCGCGAAGCGGCGGACTACTACCGCGCCGCGCTGCGTTCCGCGCCGGGCAATGCCCTCTGGTTGATGGGATTGGGCATCTCCCTGCGAGCCACCAGCCAGTTCGCGGAGGCGCGGGATGCATTCCAGCGCGCTGTCGAAACAAAACAGCTCAATGGCGAACTTCAGGCTTTTTCCGAACGCCAGCTAAGAGAGCTGTCCTCGCCCAAAAAATAGCGATCCGGTCGCGCGGGAGTTACTGTTGCGGCAGGGTTCTGGTTGCGATCCATCCGGTGACCTGCCGGGCACCCTGCCGTTTGAGCGCCAGCGCCAGTTCGTTCAAGGTCGCCCCGGTTGTCAGCACATCGTCGACCACGGCGACTGACTTGCCTTGCAGGTTCACGCCGCAATCGAAGGCGTTGCGAACATTGCGCGCCCTTTCCTTCCACGGCAGCGACGCCTGCGACGCGCATTCCCGGTTGCGGCGGACCAGTGCGACAGAGATTTTCAGTCCGAACTCCGAAGCGGCAAGCCGCGCCAGTTCCGCCGCCTGGTTGAAGCCGCGCTCCGCGAGGCGGCCGGGCGAAAGCGGCATGGGAATGACGAGGTCCGGATAGGGTTCCGCATCGAGGGCCTCGGCAAGGCATGCGGCGAGCGGGCGCGCGAACGCGAGGCCGCCGCGATACTTGAGGCCGAGGACCAGCGCATTCGCCGGATATTCGTAGCTCAGGGCGCAGACCACATGGTCGAACGCGGGCCGCTTTTTCAGGCAGCGCCCACAGGTTTCGGAGGTCGGGTTGGGCAGCGCACAAACTGGACAGCGCGCCGCGGGAAGCCGGGGCAGGGCTGCGCGGCAGCCCCCGCACAGGCCGTCGATACCGGCCGGATCGCCGCAAAGGGCACATACCGGCGCCAGCAGCCGGTGGGCCACCGCAAGGCAGTTGTCAAAAAATCTGTAACCAATATTTGACAAGTTTCGGGGCTTCCCTGAACATGGTTCGAACCGATCAAGCCATTGCTTTCGCTCGCAATCACATCATGCCCGATACCGCTATTCCGCTCGCCGCAACCCTCGTAAAGACCCGGGCCTGGACCGTTGACGAAGTCGAAGCGCTGCTCGGATTGCCCTTCGCCGACCTGATCCACCGGGCCCAGCAGGTTCATCGCAGCCATTTCGCGCCCAACGAAGTGCAGTTGTCCACCCTGATTTCGATCAAGACCGGAGGGTGTCCCGAGGATTGCGGCTACTGTCCGCAGGCGGCCCGTTATCACACTGGCGTCGAGAACCAGGCGCTGATGTCGGTGGAGGACGTCGTGCAGGCAGCGAGATCCGCCAAGGCGAACGGCGCTTCGCGATTCTGCATGGGCGCGGCGTGGCGCGGACCCAAGCAGCGCGACCTCGAAAAAGTGACGGAGATGGTCCGCGAGGTAAAGGCGCTGGGTATGGAAACCTGTGCGACGCTGGGCATGCTCAGGGACGGACAGGCGGAACAACTGAAGCAAGCGGGCCTCGACTACTACAATCACAACATCGATACCGCACCGGAGTTTTACGGGGATATCGTGACGACCCGCGGGCAGGGAGACCGGCTCGATACGCTACGCAAGGTGCGCGAGGCGGGCATGCATGTCTGTTGCGGCGGGATTGTCGGCATGGGCGAAACCCGCGCGAGCCGTGCAGCCCTGATCGCGGAACTCGCCAACCTCGATCCCTATCCGGAGAGCGTGCCGATCAACAATCTGGTGCAGGTCGAGGGGACGCCGTTGTATGGCACGCCCAGGCTGGATGCTTTCGAATTCGTGCGCATGATCGCGGCCGCGCGCATCACCATGCCCAAAGCAATGGTGCGCCTGTCGGCCGGACGCGAAGAGATGTCCGAGGAACTGCAAGCGTTGTGTTTCCTGGCGGGCGCCAATTCAATTTTCTACGGAGACAAGCTGCTGACCACCGGCAACCCCGAAGCGGAGCGCGATCGCGCCCTGTTCGAGAAGCTGGGATTGCGCCCGATGGACGCGACGGGCTGAGTGCGCGGAGCCGCGCCAGCCGCATCCGTTCCCGCCCTCCCGGATCAGGCGTCCGTTGAATCCGGTGTCCATTCTCAATGCGTGATATTTCCGCAGAACTTCACGAACTCGAAGCCCGCGGGCTGCGCCGCCGCCGCCGCTTGGTTGAATCGGCACAGGGACCGCTGCTGGATGTCGATGGCGGGAAGAAGCTTTCCTTCTGCAGTAACGACTACCTTGGCCTGGCGGGCGATCCACGCATCGCGGAGGCGTTATGCGAAGGCGCAAGACGCTGGGGCGCTGGTGCCGGCGCCTCGCACCTGGTCAGCGGCCACCACCGCATCCACGAGGAACTGGAACAGCGGCTTGCGGCCTTCGTCGGAACGCCGCGCGCCCTGCTGTTCTCCTCCGGCTACCTGGCCAACCTGGCGATCGTCACGACGCTCGCCACCTCTTCCTGCGAAGTGTTCGCCGACCGCCTGAATCACGCATCGCTGAACGACGCGTTGCTGCTGTCGCGCGTACGCTTCAAGCGCTATGCGCATTGCGACCTCGACGCCCTCGAAGAGCAGATGTCCCTCTCGCTGGCGCCGGAGAAAATGGTGGTCACCGACGCCGTCTTCAGCATGGATGGCGACATCGCTCCCCTGGACCGCTTGTTCGATCTTTGCGAACGCCACAATGCCTGGCTGCTGGTGGACGATGCGCATGGATTCGGGGTATTGGGCAAGAACGGCGCCGGCAGCCTGTCGCATTTTCGGCTGGAGTCTCCGCGCATCGTCTACATGGGAACGCTGGGAAAGGCCGCCGGTGTATCGGGTGCCTTCGTCGCAGCCGCGGACCCGGTGATCGAGCTGCTCATCCAGCAGGCCCGTCCCTACATCTACACCACCGCTAGCCCGCCTGCCCTGGCAGCCGCGCTGATCAAGAGCCTGGAACTGATGGCGGAAGAGCCCTGGCGGCGCGAGCGTCTTCTCCGATTGTGCGGGAAGCTCGCCGCGCTGCAGACCAGGCGCTGGCAACTGGCTCCGTCTATCACGCCGATCCAGCCGTTGATCGTGGGGGACAATGCGCAGGCCGTGGCATTGAGCGATTCGCTGGCCGCCGCCGGCATCCTGGTGCCGGCCATCCGGCCGCCGACGGTTCCCGAAGGCACTGCACGACTCCGCATTTCCCTGTCCGCGGCGCATACGGAGCGGGATGTGGAGAGCCTGGTCGCGGCGTTGCATGAGGCCGAGAAATCACTCTCTGACAGGGCGTCGCCTTGAGCGAAGCGTTCTCGCTGGACAAGCGCCAGATGCGCCGGTCGTTCGACCGTGCTGCTGCCACCTATGACCAGGCGGCGGTGTTGCAGCGGGAGATCTGCACGCGTGCGCTGGAGCGCCTCGATCTGGTCAAGCTTGATCCAGGTTTGATTGTCGACGCAGGCAGCGGGACGGGGTTTGGTGCCCGCGCCCTTTCGAGGCGCTACCCGCGCGCATCGGTGCTGGAACTCGATCTGGCCGATGCCATGGTGCGCACGGCGCGGGAGTTGCGCCCCTGGTGGCGGCGATGGCTCGGCCGTCGGCGCGAGATGTTTGTTTGCGGCGACAACGAACGCATGCCGATCCGGGACGGTGCGGCCGGGATGGTCTGGTCCAACCTGGCCTTTCAGTGGTCCGACGATCTTCCCGGTGTATTCGCCGAGTGCCGGCGTGTATTGCGCGCGGAAGGCCTGCTGACTTTCACGACGTTCGGTCCCGACACGCTAAAGGAGCTGCGGCAGGCTTTTCCGCCGGAGCCCGGCACGGTGCATGTCAACCGATTCCTCGATATGCACGACATCGGCGACATGCTGGTTCATGCGGGATTTGCAAATCCAGTGATGGACATGGAAGCGCTGACACTTACCTACGAAAGCGTCGAACAGTTGATGCGGGAACTGAAAGCGTTGGGCGCGCACAACATCGCCCGCGGCCGCGGACGCGGATTGACCGGCCGGGGGACGCTGCAGCAGCTCAAACAGCGCTACGAGAGCCATCGCCGCGACGGACGCCTGCCCGCCACTTTCGAGGTCATCTATGGCCACGCGTGGAAGCCGCAACCCCGCCTCGGTCCCGGAGGCCGGCCGATCATCGACATCAAGTCGCGCTAGAAGCCCGTATGCCCGTTCAACCGATAGCCCCAGCCGGACAGGGCCTGTTTGTCGCCGGTACCGACACCGGCGTCGGCAAGACCCTTGTTGCGACGGCCTTGCTGCATGCGTTTGCCGCCAGGGGATTGCGCTCGCTGGGCATGAAGCCGGTCGCCGCCGGATGCGTCGAGCACAATGGGCGGCTGGTCAACGAGGACGTAACGGCACTTGTCGCCGCCTCCAATGTCGCCGCCTCCGAGGATGACATCAATCCCTACCGGTTCCGGCCGGCCATAGCGCCGCATCTGGCGGCAGCTCTGGCGGGACAGCGCATTTCGCTGGAGAGAATTCGCACGGCGTATGCAGTATTGTGCATGAGCGCGGATCGCGTCGTGGTCGAGGGCGCCGGGGGATTGCTGGTGCCGTTGGATGAAGATCAGGACTTTGCCGAACTGATCCGGCTTCTGGATCTGCCCGTCGTTCTGGTGGTGGGTATGCGGCTGGGATGCCTGAATCATGCCTTGCTCACGGCCGAGGTTCTGCGCAACCGCGGCTTGAAGCTCGTCGGCTGGGTGGCCAATTCCCTGGAGCCTTCGATGACGGAATTCGCCGGCAACCTGCAGTCGCTCCGGGGCAGATTGCAGGCCCCATTGCTGGGAGTCCTGCCCTACGGGCCGCCCGGTCCTGCAGCAGCGTCACGACTTCTCGATCTACCCTCTGGAAACCGCTGAGCCCTGCCGCAAGTTGCGTCGCAACTCGCTGTTTCAAAGGCCTCCGTTCCTTGCTATGGCCCGGGGCCGTGTGCGACAATTCGCCGCGCTCAAAACGCGTCAGCTTTGCTTCTGGCAAGCCCGACGCAAGGATTGCGACGACGGGTTCTGGCATGGGCTGCAGCATAGTGGAAGGGATAGCCGGGACGACTTTCGTTACCCGGCGGAACAACTCTCTGTCACCGGGTGGCAGGAGGCTTGTACTGGGTTTTCTTGCGGTGCTTGTTCTTGCGATTTCGCTTGGGTTCGCATTCAGCGGCGCATGGCTGGTGTTACCGTTCGGCGGATTGGACGTACTGCTCGTGTATCTGGCTTTCCGCTACATGGAACGACATGCGGCGGACTACGAGAGCTTGAGCCTTGGCGACGATACGATTGTCATCGAGCGCGGGCAACGCGGGAGCACCCGCAAGTTTGAATTCAACCGGCACTGGGCGCAGGTTGATTATCAGGAGCCCCGGGGCATGGATAGCGGTAAATTGGTATTGCGGTCACACGGGACCGACGTAGAATTCGGCATTTATCTGACCGACAAGCAGCGCGCCGATGTGGCGCGCCGCCTCAAAGAACACCTGAGAATCCGTTAATACAAAGCACTCTGTTTTGGGGGAAGCATGATCAAGACGTTGTTGCGGAAAATCGGCGCCGGCGCGCTGCCGATGCTGGTCCCGACGCTGGCGTGGGCGGAGGACAAGGCGAAGTGGAATCTGCAGGAACCTCACACCGAGGTTGCCAGGCAGATGTATGACCTCCATACCATCGTGCTCATCATCTGTCTGGTCATCTTCATCGGTGTCTTTGGCGTGATGTTCTACTCGATGCTCAAGCATCGAAAATCGGTCGGACACCAGGCCGCGCAGTTCCACGAAAACACCACGGTCGAAGTCATCTGGACCGTCGTTCCCTTCTTCATCCTGATCGGCATGGCCTGGCCCGCGACCAAGGGCGTGCTCAGCATGCGCGACGCCTCATCACCCGACCTTACGATCAAGGTCACGGGCTACCAGTGGAAATGGGGTTACGAATACCTGAAGGGCGAGGGCGACCTTTCCGGCGTCGCGGACGGCATGCAGATCTACAGCACCCTGTCCACGCCCCGCGAACAGATCTACGGCAACGCTCCCAAGGGCGAGCACTATCTGCTGGAAGTGGACAATCCGCTGGTCGTGCCCGTAGGCAAGAAAGTGCGGGTCCTGATTACCGCCAACGACGTATTGCACGCCTGGTGGGTCCCGGCCTTCGGCGTCAAGCAGGATGCCGTGCCCGGGTTCATCCGGGACTCCTGGTTCAAGGTCGACAAGCCCGGCACCTTTCGCGGCCAATGCGCGGAGTTGTGCGGCAAGGAGCACGGTTTCATGCCGATCGTCGTGGTCGCCATGGAGCAGAAGGAATTCGCCGACTGGGCCGCTAAAAACAAGGTCGCGACGGCGTCAACCGCGACCGCCGCGGCAACGGCAACGGCAAAGTAAGCGCCCCGCAGCGAACCAATTTCGAGCAGCATCCAAAGGTTATTGAGGAGATACACCATGAGCGCAGTCATCGGCCACGATCAAGATCACGACCACGGACATGGCTATCATCCCGGCGGGCTCATGCGCTGGGTCAAGACGACCAACCACAAGGACATTGGCACCATGTACCTGTGGTTCAGCTTCGTCATGTTCCTTGTCGGCGGATTCATGGCGATGGTGATCCGCGCCGAGTTGTTCATACCCGGCTTGCAGGTGGTCAATCCGGAAATTTTCAACCAGATGACCACGCTGCACGGCCTGATCATGGTGTTCGGCGCGATCATGCCGGCCTTTGTGGGCTTCGCGAACTGGCTGATCCCGATGCAGATCGGCGCGCCGGACATGGCCTTTCCGCGCATGAACAACTGGAGCTTCTGGCTGCTGCCCCCGGCCGCGACGCTGCTCGTGCTGTCGCTGTTCGTTCCCGGCGGTGCTCCCGGCGTGGGCTGGACGTTGTATCCCCCGCTGAGCATCCAGCAGGGCATGGGCATGGACCTGACGATCTTTGCGATCCACATCCTCGGCATGTCCTCGATCATGGGCTCGATCAATATCGTCACCACGATCCTGAACCTGCGCGCGCCCGGCATGACGCTGATGAAGATGCCCCTGTTCGTCTGGACCTGGCTGATTACCGCTTATCTGCTGATCGCGGTGATGCCCGTACTGGCCGGCGCGGTCACCATGTTGCTCACCGACCGCCATTTCGGCACCCATTTCTTCAATGCGGCCGGCGGTGGCGATCCGGTGCTGTTCCAGCACATATTCTGGTTCTTCGGCCACCCCGAGGTTTACATCATCGCGATTCCCGCATTCGGGGTCGTTTCGCAGGTGATCCCGGCGTTTTCGCGCAAGCCGTTGTTCGGCTACACCTCGATGGTTTATGCGGTTGCCTCGATCGCGATCTTGTCTTTCCTGGTTTGGGCACACCACATGTACACGGCCGGCCTGCCGACCACCGCGCAGCTCTACTACATGTACGCGACCATGCTGATCGCCGTCCCAACCGGTGTGAAAGTGTTCAATTGGGTCGCCACCATGTGGAAGGGCTCGCTCAGTTTCGAGACTCCGATGCTGTTCGCCATGGGTTTCCTGTTCCTGTTCACGCTCGGCGGCTTTACCGGTCTGGTGCTAGCCGTCACGCCGGTCGACATCCAGTTGCATGACACCTACTACGTCGTCGCCCACTTCCACTATGTGATGGTGGCGGGCGCATTGTTCTCCGCTTTCGCCGGGGTCTATTTCTGGCTGCCGAAGTGGACCGGCCACATGTACGACGAGACACTGGGCAAGTGGCACTTCTGGCTGTCGTTCATTTTCTTCAACATGATTTTCTTCGTGCAGCACTTCCTCGGCCTTGCCGGAATGCCGCGCCGGATTCCCGACTACGCACCGCAATTCACCGACTTCAACATGATTTCGTCGATCGGCGCGTTCGGGTTCGGCCTGTCGCAGTTGCTGTTCCTGTACATCGTGCTGAAGTGCATCCGCAGCGGCGAGAAAGCGCCCCAGAAACCCTGGGAAGGCGCCGACTCGCTCGAGTGGACGCATTTGCCGACGCCGGCGCCGTACCACAGCTTCGAGACGCCGCCGGTCGTGAAATAACGCGAGCCGGGCGGTGTATGGTTCCAATTAAATGGATGAGAAGCAGGCCGAGCAACTGAAAGCGAAGAAAGCGAGGACGGCATTGATCCTGCTGTCCATCGCGGTTGCGTTCTTCGTCGGAATGATATTGCGGCATTGGAAATGAGCAGGGGATCCGCAGACAACCGTGCGGTGCTGAAGAAACTGGCCCTGCTGGCGGTCATGATGTTCGGCTTCGGCTATGCCATGGTGCCGATCTACAAGAAGATCTGCGAAATAACGGGCATCAATGAAGTCGAGAAGGCGGGCTCGCCCCTGACCAGCACGCAAGTGGATGAGAGCCGGGTGGTGACGATGGAATTCGACGCCAACATCCGCAGTGACCTGCCCTGGCAGTTCAAGCCGATGCAGACCAGCATGAAGGTGCATCCAGGCCAGTTGGTGCAGGTGGAGTACGAAGTGCGCAATGCGTCGGACCGCCCGATCACGGGCCAGGCGATCCCGAGTTACGGACCGCAGGTTGCCGGAAAGTATTTCCGCAAGCTCGACTGCTTCTGCTTTACCAAGCAGAATTTCGCGCCCGGGGAAGTGCGGCGGATGCCGGTGGTATTCGTGATCGAGGCAGGGCTGCCGAAGGATGTGAACACGGTCACGCTGTCCTATACCTTTTTCAAGGTGGAAGGCGCGGCTCCGGCGGCAGCGGCACCGGCGGATGAAAAAGCCGGGAATGCCGGCTGAACTTGCCCGTCAGTTCAGTTTTGCGCCGACCGCGAACTTTGCGCTGACGGCGAACGAAGAGACGTGAAGTACTGGGGAATGAAAACTTAGGGAGATTCGAGAATGCTTAGCCAATCCACTCGCTATTACCTGCCCGAGCCGTCGCACTGGCCCGTAGTCGGTTCATGCGCATTGTTCCTGATGGCGCTCGGCGCGGTACTCTGGATGAACGGCGCCGGGGCCGGTCCCTGGGTCGTGCTAGCCGGCATGGCCGTACTGATCTACATGATGTTCGGCTGGTTCGGCACCGTGATCCGCGAGAGCGAGGGCGGCAAGTACAACAGCCAGGTCGACCTGTCCTTCCGCTGGAGCATGAGCTGGTTCATTTTCTCCGAGGTCATGTTCTTTGCGGTCTTCTTCGGCGTGCTGTTCTACATGCGCGTGCTGTCCCTGCCCTGGCTTTCGAGCGGCGATACCATGGAACAGATCTGGCCCGGATTCGTTCCCCACTGGCCTGTTTCCGGGCCGGGGATCGAGGAAACCTTCACGCCCATGGGCGCGTGGGGAATTCCCGCCATCAATACGCTGATCCTGCTGACTTCCGGCGTCACCGTGACCATCGCGCACTGGGGGCTGAAGAAGAACAGCCGGTCGCAGTTGATCGGAGGGCTGGTGGCCACGGTTGTCCTGGGCCTCATCTTCCTGAGCCTGCAGGCCTACGAGTACATCCATGCCTACAAGGAATTGAACTTGACGCTCGGCATGGGCGCGTACGGCGCGACGTTTTACATGCTCACCGGGTTCCACGGATTTCACGTGACCATCGGAACGATCATGCTGATCGTGATCCTCGGGCGATCCATCGCGGGGCACTTCACTGCCGAGCATCACTTCGCCTTCGAAGGCGTGTCATGGTACTGGCACTTCGTGGACGTGGTATGGCTGCTGCTGTTCGTGCTGGTTTACTGGCTGTAACGCGCGGCGGGAAACAACAACACGAACAACGGAGGAGGGACCCCGCCGGGTCACGATCAAGATCATGGCGGGGACACTCAGGCCGCACTCTGTGCGGCTGTTTTTTTATGGGCCGGATTTCGGGATGAGCCCGAAATAGTAGCTGAGCATCAGTATCAGGAAAAGAGTCAGCGACAGCGCGACGCGAACGGTCAATGCCTTGACGGTTCGATCCGATCCGCCCTTGTCGCGCATGAGGTAGAACAGCGCGGAAGCAAGGCTCCCGACGATGACGACGAGAAAGGCGATGATGACTAGTTTCATGGTGGACGCACGATGAAAATCGGCAATCCAGTGTAGCCGATAAGCTTGGCACCTTCTACTCGCAGACCCCGATTGGATCAGCAGAGTTCCTCCCGACCCTGGCGGCCGCGCTGGCTGCCGCTCGTTGCCGCTGTGCTCGGCATCGCGCTGACAGCCAGTGCCGGCAAGTGGCAGCTGAATCGCGCGGGCGAAAAAGAGCAGTTGCAGACGGCGTACGATCGCGGCGCCGCCCATCCTCCCATCAGCCTGTCGGCCCGGCCCGTCACCGTGGATGAAATGCGCCTGCATCGCGTCGAAGTGACCGGCGAGTTCGTTCCGCAGGCGATGGTGCTGCTCGACAACCGGATCCAGGCGGGCGTGGCGGGCTATCACGTGCTGATGCCGCTGCGGATCGCCGGTTCTTCGATGCATGTGCTGGTGAACCGCGGCTGGGTGGCTGCCGGAGCGGACCGCAGCAGGCTGCCGGAGATCCGGACGCCACCGTCGACGATTACGATTGTCGGCGTCGCGGTCGTGCCGGGACGCTTTCTCGAGCTGGCGAAGGCGGATAGTTCGGGCGTGGTGTGGCAGAACCTGACCCTGGAACGCTTCATCGAGCACAAGGGCCTCGCGATACAGCCGATCGTCATCGAACAGACCAGCGACCTGGACGATGGGCTGGTACGCTCGTGGCCGCGGCCGGATTTCGGTATCGCCAAGCACTACGGTTACGCCGTTCAATGGTTTTCATTTTGTGGGTTGATTGTTTTCCTCTACGGTTATTTTCATGTCCGAAGCTCCAGATCCAAATAAAACGCGGCGGATGCTGCTTCTGCTGGGCGCGATTAGCCTGGCACCGTTTGTCGGCTCGCTGCTGCTCTATTACTTCTGGAAGCCGCAAAGCTTCACCAACTACGGGGAGCTGCTGCCCGTCACGCCGCTGGCGGACGTCGTCGTGAAGGCGCAGGATGGGCCTGCTTTCCGCTTTTCGGAGCTGCGCGGCAAATGGGCGTTCCTGATGGTGGATGCCGCAGCCTGCGATGACTACTGCAAATCGAAACTCTACCTGATGCGCCAGATCCGCCTGACACAGGGCAAAGACCAGGAGCGCATCGAACGCCTGTGGATGATCACCGACGGCAAGCCGCCGCCGCCCGAACTTGCGGCCCAGTATGCCGGCACGCGCGAAATCCGGATGCAGGGCGACGGGTTTGTCCGCACGTTGCCGGCCGTCGCCTCGGTCAGCGATCATGTTTACGTGATCGATCCGTTCGGCAACCTCATGATGCGTTTCCCCCGCGATGCGGATCCGCAGCGCGTGAAGAAAGACATCGGCAAGCTGATGAAAGCCTCCAGCGGCTGGGTGCAGACCGGTAAATAGGGCCAACAGATGCAGGCTTCAGCGATCTGGCAGTTTTCCCTCGATTCGCTCCACGCGCTGGCTTGGGGCGGGCCCCTGCTCATTGCGCTGGTTGTATGCGCACGCTTCGTGCCGCTGCGCACGCTGGTGATTTCGACGACGGTCGTGACCTTTGCCCTGGTCATGCTTGGCGCCTATGTTCGTCTGACCAATGCCGGCCTCGGCTGCCCGGACTGGCCGGGTTGCTACGGAAAACTTTCGCCTGGACTTGCCGCCGAGCAGATCGAGGCCGCGGAGGCCGAAGCGCCGGCCGGACCGGTTTCGCTGCCCAAGGCGTGGAAGGAAATGCTTCATCGCTATCTCGCATCGCTGGTTGGCGTCATGATCCTGGCCATTGCTTATCAGGCCCTTCGCGGCCGCCGGCGCGACGACTATTCGGAACCGAGAGCGAGCGTCGGCTTGCCGCTTGCCCTGGTATTGCTCGTGGTGTTGCAGGGCTTGTTCGGCAAGTGGACCGTGACCCTGCTGCTCAAGCCGGTGATCGTGACCTTGCACCTGCTCGGTGGAATGGCCTTGTTCGCCATGCTTGCCTGGCTGTCGGCGCGAATGCTCGAACTGAGCGCCGGTCCGCCGTCGGTGCTGCGCGGCATTCGCCCCTGGGCGTCGTTCGCCCTCGTGGCGCTCGGATTCCAGATCGCACTCGGCGGCTGGGTAAGCACCAACTATGCGGCCCTGGCCTGCACCGATTTCCCGGTTTGTCATGGCCGCTGGGTGCCGTCGATGGATTTCGATCAGGGTTTTCATTTCCTGCGCGAACTGGGTATGACCGCGGGCGGGGAGCCGCTGTCGAACGAGGCGCTGAACGCGATCCACTGGGCACACAGGGTTGGCGCGCTAGTGACCTTGATGGTCGTCGGATTTGCCGGACTGAAGTCGTTGCGCGTTCGCGACCTGCATGGATACGGCATGGCGTTGCTGGCGCTGTTGCTGCTGCAGATTGCGCTTGGCGTAACCAATGTTCTTGGCAGCCTGCCGCTGCCGGTGGCTGTGGCCCACAATGGGGTCGCCGCGCTGTTACTGGCCACGCTGGTGATGCTAAACTTCGCGCTCAATTCGCCCGCCATTTTTCGCCGATAGATGTCCGTCTCCGTCCAGTCACCCGCCTTGTCGTCACGGCTGCAGCAGTTCCTCCAGCTGACCAAGCCGCGCGTGATTTCGCTGATCGTGTTCACGGCGGTCATCGGCATGTTCCTGGCCGAACCGGCGGAACGATTGCTGACCGCGGGTTTCTGGTGGGCGGCGATTTTCGCCACCCTGGGCATCGCGCTGGTGGCGGGATCGGCTGCCGCCGTGAACTGCCTGGTGGAGCAGAAGATCGATGCCGTCATGGCGCGCACCCGCGCACGCCCGCTACCTATGGGCACGATTTCTTCGCCGGAAACCCTGCTGTTCGCCGGGGTAGTGGGCGGTGTCGGCCTTACCATCCTTCACGTGCTGGTGAATCCCCTGACGATGTGGCTGACGCTGGCGACATTCGTCGGTTACGCGGTTATCTATACCTTGCTGCTCAAGCCGCTGACGCCGCAGAACATCGTGATCGGCGGGGCGTCGGGCGCCATGCCGCCGGTGCTAGGTTGGGCTGCGGTCACCGGTGGCGTTTCGTCCGATGCATTGCTGTTGTTCCTGATTATTTTCGCCTGGACGCCACCGCATTTCTGGGCTCTTGCGCTGTATCGCAAGAACGAATACGCCAAGGCCGGAATTCCGATGCTTCCGGTCACCCACGGCGACCGCTTCACCCGTCTGCATGTCCTGCTCTATACGGTGATCCTGGTGGCGGCGACGATGCTGCCGTTTGCCACCCGTATGAGCGGGATGATCTATCTGATTTCCGCCGTCGCGCTCGGGAGCTTGTTCCTGATCTACGCCGTACGCATCTGCGTCGACTACAGCGATGCGCTCGCCAGGCAGACCTTTCGTTATTCGATCTTGTACCTGTCCCTGCTGTTTGCGGCACTGCTCGTCGACCACTACGCCCGCTTCTGAGCGGGCCTGGATTCAACCATGAAGGTCCTCTTGCGCCTGTTACTGCTCGCGTCGCTGGCTGTCGCCGCCGGCTGCCAGCGCGGTGACGCCGGCTTCCGCTCCACGGACATTACCGGCGCCGAATTTGGCAGGGATTTCACGCTTACCGACCACACGGGGGAACGCCGTTCGCTGGCCGATTTTCACGGCAAGGTGGTCGTGATGTTCTTCGGGTTCACGCATTGTCCCGACGTTTGTCCGACCACGCTGGCGGAACTGGCGAGCGCGATGAAGAAAATAGGTGCCGGTTCGGACAAGGTGCAGGTGTTGCTGGTAACTGTCGATCCCGAGCGCGATACGCCCGCGGTACTCGGACCCTACGTGACCGCGTTCGATCCGCGCTTCCTGGCGCTGCGCGGCAGTGCGGGAGAGACTGCGCAGGTCGCCAAGGAGTTCAAGGTGATCTACCAGAAGGTCGCCGGCAGTAAACCCGAAAACTACACCATGGACCATTCGGCCGGCAGCTATGTCTTCGACGCCCAGGGGCGGATCAGGCTGTACATTGGCTACGGTCGGGGCAGCGAGGTATTTGCCCACGACATCGGCCGGCTGATCGAGCAGCGCTAACCAAAAAAAGCCCCGCTGTTGCGGGGCTTTTTGTCGAACGGTTCGCGAGAATCAGGCCATTGCCGGTGCCATCAGTCCGCGCATTTTCTTCATCGCCTGGCTTTCGATCTGGCGTATGCGCTCGGCGGATACACCGAACTCATCGGCCAGGTCGTGCAACGTAGCGGTATCTTCTTCACGCAACCAGCGCGCCTCGATAATCCGGCGGCTGCGGGCGTCCAGCGATTCCAGTGCGTGTGCCAGCCCTTCAGTCTTGTTCTGCTCGGTTTGCTGGTGCTGCAGAACCAGGCCCGGCTCGTCCTCCGCATTCGTGAGGTAGGCGATTGGCGAGAAACTTTCCTCCTCGTCGTCGCTCAGCGGCTCGAGCGCCACATCCTGCCCGCCGAGACGGGTTTCCATCTCGACCACATCCTCGGGCTTGACGTTGAGCTCCCGCGCCACGGCGTTCACCTCGGCCGGACTCATTGCCGAATGGCTCTTCTTCAGGCTGCGCAGGTTGAAGAACAGCTTGCGCTGGGCCTTGGTCGTTGCCACTTTCAAGATGCGCCAGTTCCTCAGGATAAACTCGTGGATCTCGGCGCGAATCCAGTGGATGGCGAAAGAAACCAGCCGTACGCCCCGCTCCGGATCGAAACGCTTGACGGCCTTCATCAGGCCGACGTTGCCTTCCTGGATCAGGTCGCCGTGCGGCAGGCCGTAGCCGAGGTACTTGCGCGAGATCGAGACGACCAGGCGCAGGTGCGAGACGACGAGGCTCCCGGCGGCCTGGAGGTCGCCGCTTTCGCGCAGGCGCCGGCCGAAAGCGGTTTCTTCCTCCTGGGTGAGCAGGGGAACCCGGTTGACGGCAGTGATATACGCGTCCAGGTTGCCCAGGGGCGGGACCAGCGCCCACGGATCGCGGACGGCCAGTGCGGTAGCGGCAGGGGAGTGGGTCATAGGGGTGTCAGACATCCTCTGTGTCCAGGGGTTCCGCAAATATTAGCACTCGGGGGTCAAGAGTGCTAAGAGCGGCGCAATGGCGACGATCAGCCCTCCCTATGGCGTCTTGGCAAGCGCCGTTCCGGGTAAGCCCTTAGCTGAACGCGGTATCCATCCTAGCGAGAAGGTCATCGATGGCCGCAAGCAGCTCGGAGACGTCGACCGGCTTGGTCAGGTAGCGGACGGCACCGGCCGCCAGGGCGGCATCGATCTGCGGCCCGAGGGCGTCGGCGGAGACCACGATCACCGGGATCGAGGCGATGTCCGGGTCCGACTTGAAGTGGCGCAGCAGCTCCAGCCCGCTGATGTCCGGCAGCATGATGTCCGTGACAAGGAGGTCAAA
>CAYODB010000015.1:9308-36173 GCA_964402495.1 uncultured Bordetella sp. | reverse complement strand
CGGCACCGATTCACACACCACCATGATCAACGGCATCGGCGTGGTCGGCTGGGGTGTCGGCGGCATCGAAGCCGAAGCCGGGATGCTGGGACAGCCGGTGTACCTGCTGACGCCGGACGTGGTGGGCGTAAACCTTACCGGCCGGTTGCGCGAAGGCGTAACGGCCACCGACCTAGTGCTCACCATCACCGAAATGCTGCGCAAGGAAAAAGTGGTCGGCAAGTTCGTCGAATTCTTCGGCGAAGGCACCGAGAGCCTCGCCCTGCCGGACCGCGCCACCATCGCCAACATGGCGCCGGAATACGGCGCCACCATGGGTTTCTTTCCGGTGGACGACGCCACCATCGAATACTTCCAGGGCACCGGACGCACCAAGGAAGAGATCGATGCGTTCTCGGCCTACTTCAAGGCGCAGAAGCTGTACGGCGTGCCGAAGAAAGGCGACATCGATTATTCCAGGGTCGTCGAGCTGGATCTGACCACCGTTGCACCCTCGCTGGCGGGGCCGAAGCGTCCGCAAGACCGCATCGAGATCGGCAATGTCAAAAGCAAGTTCCGCGACCTGTTCTCCAGACCCACAACCGAGAACGGCTTTTCGAAGAAGCCCGCGGACCTGGGCAAGCGCTTCAAGACGCGGGATGGCATCGACATCGGCTCTGGCGACGTCCTGATTGCGGCCATCACGTCCTGCACCAACACCTCCAATCCGAGCGTGCTCATCGCCGCCGGCCTGCTGGCGAAAAAAGCCGTGGAGAAAGGCCTGACGGTAAAGAAACACATCAAGACCTCGCTGGCGCCGGGATCGCGGGTGGTCACGGAATACCTCAAGTCGGCGGGCCTCCTGTCCTACCTCGAGCAACTTGGCTTTTACCTCGCTGGATACGGGTGCACAACCTGCATCGGAAATGCCGGCCCGCTGGCCGAGCCGATCGAGGAAGCGATCGTAGAGAACGACCTGGTCTGCGCGGCTGTACTCTCCGGCAATCGCAATTTCGAGGCGCGCATTCATCCGAACCTGCGCGCCAACTTCCTTGCCAGCCCGCCGCTGGTCGTGGCCTATGCCATCGCCGGCACGGTGCTCAAAGACCTGATGACCGAGCCGCTCGGCAACGGCAAGAACGGCCAACCCGTTTACATCGGCGACGTGTGGCCGACCTCGAAGGAAATCCATGCGCTGTTGAAATACGCGACCGATTCAAAGACCTTCCAGAAGCTATACGGAAATCTCACCAAGGATCACCCCCTCTGGGAGAACGTGCCTTCGGCATCCGGCCAGGTCTACAACTGGCCCAAGTCGACCTATATCGCCGAACCGCCCTTCTTCGAGGATTTCGGCATGCAGGCCGGCACCAGCGGCAACATCCTGGGTGCGCGCGCCCTGGGTGTCTTCGGCGATTCGATCACCACCGACCACATCAGCCCGGCCGGCTCAATCAAGGACACCTCGCCCGCGGGCAAGTACCTGCTGGACAATAATGTCATGAAGGCCGACTTCAACAGCTATGGCGCGCGCCGCGGCAATCACGAAGTCATGATGCGTGGCACCTTCGCCAATGTGCGCATCAAGAACCTGATGATGCCGCCCAAGGCCGACGGCACCCGCGTCGAAGGCGGCGTGACCCTGTTCCAGCCCACCGGCGAGCCGATGTCAATTTACGACGCGGCAATGAGCTACGTTACCAAGGGCGTTCCCACCGTCGTCTTCGGCGGCGAGGAATACGGCACCGGCTCGTCGCGCGACTGGGCGGCCAAAGGTACGCAACTGCTGGGCGTCAAAGCCGTCATCGCCCGCAGCTTCGAGCGCATCCATCGCTCCAACCTGGTCGGCATGGGCGTACTGCCCCTGCAGTTCAAGGGCACCCACAGCGCGGAAACGCTGGGCATCGAAGGCGACGAGGAATTCGACGTCCTGGGAGTGGATGGCGCAATCCGGCCGCAGCAGGATGTCACCCTCGTGATCAAGACTGCCGATGGAACGCGCAAGGAGGTGAAAGTACTGCTCCGCATCGACACCCCGATCGAAGTCGATTACTACCGGCACGGCGGAATTTTGCCGTACGTGCTGCGCCAGCTGGTTGCGGCGGCTTGAGCGGCCGCAGCATCCTGCGCAAGCCGGGGAGCACGCCGGACCGTCCGGCGGCACCGATGTCGACACGCGCCAAGCGCGTCAAGCGACCACGCGTCGCAAAGGGAGCGGAGATACCCCGGCCCGCCCCGGCAACCGTACGGCAGCAGGCGCCGAAACCCTCTTCACGAGCGAGGGTACCTTCCGGAGCTAAAGCACCTTCACCAACGCCGGCACGTTCGCCAGTACAGCCACCTGCACGAGTAAAGTCACCCTGGCCAGGCAAGCCGACTTTGCCGGCGAAGCAACCCGTCTCAAGGCCGCCCCTGCCGGCAAAGCAGCCAATCGCGACCGAAACCGGCATGGTTCGCGTTTCCAAGCTCATGTCGGAACGCGGGCTTTGCTCGCGGCGCGAAGCGGACGAGTACATCGAGCGCGGCTGGGTCTATGTCGACGGCGTCCGCATCAGCGAACTGGGCACCCGCGCGCTGCCGGCCCAGGACATCACGCTCGACAAGCGCGCCGAGTCGGTTTCCAAAGTCACTATCCTGCTGCACAAACCCGTTGGATTTGTGTCCGGGCAGGCTGAGGACGGCTACAAGCCTGCGATCACCCTCATCACGCCGGCGACGCAATTCTCGGAAGGGACTTTCGCCCGGGAGCATCTCAAGGGTCTGGCACCTGCCGGCCGACTCGACATCGACTCCACCGGCCTGCTGGTCCTGACGCAGGACGGCCGCATTGCCAAGCTCCTCATCGGTGAACATTCGCCGATAGAGAAGGAATATCTGGTACGCGTCGAAGGCAAGCTGGACGATGCCGGCCTGCGCCTGCTCAACCATGGGCTGAGCCTGGATGACGTCGCACTGAAGCCCGCGCAGGTCACCTGGCAGAACGCCGATCAGTTGTGTTTCCTTTTGAACGAAGGCAAAAAACGCCAGATCCGACGCATGTGCGAACTGGTCGGCCTCAAAGTCACCGGCCTCAGGCGCGTTCGCATCGGCCGCGTGAAGCTCGGCGACCTGCCCCTGGGGCAGTGGCGTTACCTGAGCGTCTATGAGAAGTTTTGATGCGCCTGGTGCTCGATACCAACGTCTGGCTTGACTGGCTGGTGTTCGACGGCAATGAAGTCGCCGGACTGAAGCAGGCCCGGCGGGACAACGCCGTCGAGTTTGTGATCGACGCCGCCTGCCTCGAGGAAGTGACCCGTGTCCTGGCTTATCCTGAATTCGCGCTTGGCGAACCGGCAATAGCCGCGAACCTGGCCGCGATCGGTCAACTCGCCAGATTTTTTGCCGGCGCCGGAACGGGTACCCTCCTTCCCCGCTGCACAGATCCCGATGACCAGAAATTCCTGCAGCTTGCGTCTGCGGCAAAAGCAGACGCACTGATCACGCGCGATAAAGCGCTGCTGAAACTGGGAGGCCGCACTCGCAGGGCCTGCGGTTTCTCAATCGACGCACCACGGGACTGGGTTGCGCTTCAAAACCTCTCAGCCAACCCGCCTCAATCGATATAGCGCACTGAATCTGCGACCGGCGTGCGTTCGGTCCGGTAGCCGTTGATCGGATGGCTTTCGTCCGCGTAGCCGAACGAGATGCCGCATACCATTTTCGGTTACCGGGCAAGCCAAAATAGCCGCGGATGAAATCCGGATAGGAAGCCAGTGCCGCCTGGGCTATCGTTGCCACGCCGTGATTTCCCGCGGCGAGCATAAAGTTGGAAACATACAACCCGCAATCCACCGCGCCGTAGACGCCCAGTTCGGCTTCAGTCGTGATGAGCGCCAGGTGCGGTGCACCGAACATCCGGAAATTCTCCAACGACTGCTCCTGCGCGGCCGCCTTGTCTTCGCGGCCGATGCCCAGCGCCTTGTACAACTGCACACCGCAGACCTTGCGCCGGTCCCGGTAGGCGCCCTCATAGCGGGGCGGGAAGGCGAAATCCGGATTGATGGCCTCCCCTTTGGACGCATGCGCATGCATTTTCTCGCGGAAGCGATCGAGCGCCGCTCCGCTCACCAGGAGCACATGCCATGGCTGGGTATTGCACCATGACGGCGTCTTCTGCGTGACCTCGAGAATCGCGTCGATGGTTTCGCGCGGCACGGCCTTCGGCAGGTACTTGCGGCAGCTATATCGACTACGGACGATATCTTCAAGTTCCATATCAGAGCACTCCGCACGATTCCAATCGCGTACTCACAAGCCTTCCTTTGCGTCCGTTCTGGCTTTTCCTCTGCGTCCTTTGCGTCAACGATTTTCCTTTGCGTCCTTTGCGTCAACGCTTTTTCTGCTGGCCCCTCGCCAGCTTTCCGCCAGCAGTCTTGCCCACCGACCACGCCTTGTCGGCGTGCTTCGGCTTGAAGCGTTCATCGGGCTCCACCTGCAAACCCATGGTCAGCCTGTTGCCGGCATTGGCCAGCGCCACGATTTCATTGAACTCGGCCAGCATGGCGTCGTCCAAGCCGTGCTTGCGTGCCGCGAAAGTGTGGGAGGTAATGCAGTACTCGCAGTTGTTGTTGACGCTAACCGCCAGGTAGATGAGTTCCTTGGTGAGCGGATCGAGCTTCGAAGGCTTGATCATGACCTCCTTCATCTGCCCCCAGAAGCGCTTCAACAGGGGAGGATGCACAGCGAGCGCACGCCAGATGTTGTTGATGTAGTCGGTCTTGCGCGTTTTCATGATGTCGTCGAATACCGCCCGCACCTCCGGCGATGCTTCGTCGTAGTTGACCAGTCTGACCTGTGCCATATTCTCCGACTCCTTATAGTGGAACCTGAATTTCCGGGCAGCATCTTAGCATCGGCCTCCCGCCCTGCGGTTGGACAATCCCGTCCTGCGCAGACATAATGCCGCGATTGTTTTTTCCTTGGCTATCATGAAGTTCCTGTTTGATATCTTTCCCGTCCTGCTGTTTTTCGTGGCCTTCAAGTTTTGGGGCATCTACATGGCGACAGCCGTGGCCATCGGCGCCACCATTGCCCAGGTAGCCTGGTCCTGGCTGCGCCATCGCAAGGTGGACAATATGCTCTGGGTCAGCCTGACGATCATCGTGGTCTTCGGCGGGGCCACCCTTTGGTTGCGGGACGAGACCTTCATCAAGTGGAAACCCACGGTGCTATACTGGTTATTCGCTGCAGTCCTCCTCGGTTCGGTCCTGCTGTTCCGCAAGAACCTGATCCGCACCATGATGGAAAAGCAGCTCACGCTTCCCGACCCGGTGTGGCAGAAGCTGAATCTGAGCTGGGCCCTGTTCTTCGCCGGCATGGGGGCCGCCAACCTGTACGTCGCCTTCCATTTTCCAACCGAATTCTGGGTGAATTTCAAGCTCTTTGGAGGGATCGGATTGATGGTGGCGTTCGTCATCGGGCAGGGATTGTTTCTCGGCCGTTACATCGAACCGGAGGAAAAAAAATAAGCATGATTTACGCAATCATCGGCGAGGACATCCCGAACAGCCTGGAGAAGCGCATGGCTGCGCGCCCTGCTCATTTGAAGCGGGTGGACGAACTGATTGCGGCCGGCAAGCTGGTGCTCGGTGGCGCATTCCCCGCCATCGACAGCAACGATCCCGGGCCCGCAGGCATGACCGGCAGCCTGATCGTGGCGGAATTCAGTTCCCTCGAGGAGGCAAAGGCCTGGATCAATGCCGATCCCTACGTGACGGAAGGCGTGTTTGCCAAAGTCACCGTGAAACCCTATCGAAAGGTGTTTCCCAAGTAATGAACATGATCGAGACGATACGCGAGCGGCTCGCACCGCTGGATCCCGAATCCCTGGAAGTGTTCGACGACAGCCACGAGCATGCCGGCCATGTTGGCGCACGGGACGGGGGCGGACACTACCAGCTCGTGATCGTCTCCCGTGAATTCGCCGGCAAACCCGCTGTAGCCCGTCATCGGCTCGTCTATCAGGCGCTCTCAGACCTGATGCCGGGCCGCATTCACGCACTGGCCATCCGCGCGTACACGCCGGAGGAAATGGGCCCCTCAGCAAAGAGTTGAACGCTGAACAGGATCACGAAATAACCCGCCCAGCACTGCATGCAATTCGAGTTTAACTCCATCAAACCAAAGGAACTGTAATGCAACCGGTCAAAACCGCATTGCTGCTTGCCCTGTTCACCGCATCCGCCACCTTGTTGCCGGTGAGCCATGCAGAAAACGCCAAGCAGAAGAACGCCGCCATCGTGAACGGCGTGCCCATCCCGCAGGAGCGCGTCGATTTCGTTGCCAAGAACCAGATTGCGCAAAGCCAGGGGCAACAGCAGGACAGCCCGGAGTTTCGCGAGAACGTGCGCGAAATCATGATCACCCGGGAAATTCTTTACCAGGAGGCCATCAAGCGAAAACTGGACAAGAACGCCGATTACGTTACGCAGCTCGACCTGGCGAAACAGCAGATCATGCTCAGCGTGCTGCTGGAGGATATCGGCAAGACCACCAAACCCAGCGAAGCCGACGTGCGCAAGGAGTACGAACGCGTCAAGGCGGAAAGCGGCGGCGATGCCGGCAAGCAATACAAGGCGCGCCACATTCTCGTCAAGGAAGAAGCGGAAGCCAAACAGATCATTGCCGATCTTGCCAAAGGTGGCGACTTCGCCAAGATCGCCCAGGAGAAGACCCAGGATCCCGGCTCAAAAGATACCGGCGGCGAACTCGACTGGAGTGAGGCCGAGGTTTATGTTGAACCGTTCGGCATGGCGTTGAAGGCCCTGAAAAAGGGCGAGATCACCAGGGAACCGGTCAAGACCAGTTACGGCTACCACGTGATCGAAATGCAGGACGTGCGGGCAAAGACTTTCCCCGAATTCGATGCCGTGAAGGCCCAGGTCGAGCAAACCCTGGCAGGCAAGGCCCGCGATGACTTCATCGCCGGCCTGCGCACCAAGGCCAAGATCACCAAGACCGAGATCACCAAGACCGAAGCGAAATAATCGACGCGGGCGGTCCGCGAAAAAGGGCACCGTAAGGTGCCCTTTCCATTTCCGCCGCGCTCGCTCGTCCCCAGCGGGCTCTAACCGACCCAGTAGCGCGCGTTGCGGAACATCCGGATCCAGGGACTGTCCTCGCTCCACTCGCGCGGATACCAGGAATTCTGCACGCTGCGGAACACCCGTTCCGGATGCGGCATCAGCACGGTAAACCGGCCGTCCTCAGTGGTCAGTCCGGTGATGCCTTGCGGTGAACTGTTCGGATTCAGCGGATACGTTTCCGTCGGCCTGCCGCGATTGTCCACGAAGCGAAGCGCCATCAGCTTGCGCGCTGCCGTCAGTTGTGCCGACGACGAAAATTCCGCGTATCCCTCTCCATGCGCAACGGCGATCGGCATGCGGCTCCCTTCCATGCCCTGGAAGAACAGCGAAGGACTCTTAACCACCTCCACCATCGCCACGCGCGCCTCGAACTGCTCCGAACGATTGCGTACGAAATGTGGCCAGTGTCCGGTCCCGGGAATGATTTCGTGCAGGTTGCTCATCATCTGGCAACCGTTGCACACGCCCAGCGCAAAGGAATCGCGGCGCCGGAACAGGGCCTCGAACTCGTCCCGCGCACGTGGGTTGAAGAGGATGGATTTAGCCCAACCCTCGCCTGCTCCAAGCACGTCGCCATAGGAAAATCCGCCGCAGGCGACGAAGCCACGGAATCCCGACAGGCCGGTGCGGCCGGTGATGATGTCGCTCATGTGCACGTCGATGGCCTCGAAGCCGGCCCGATCGAAGGCCGCGGCCATTTCGATCTGCCCGTTCACGCCCTGCTCCCGCAGGATGGCGACTTTCGGCCGCGCGCCTTTGCCAATGAATGGCGCAGCAATATCTTCCGAAGGGTTGAACGTCAGCTTCGCGTGCAGTCCCGGATCGGTTGCGTCAAGGATGCGGTCGTACTCTTGCTGCACCAGCACCGGGTTGTCGCGCAATCGCTGCATCTGGAACGTCGTCTCGGACCAGGCTCGCCGCAGTTCGATTCCGGATTTCGCGTACAGCTTCTTTTCCCTCGAGCGGATAATGAATTCGCCGGATCGGTTGATGTCACCCAGGTGATGGAACTCCGCGTCCAGGCCGGCCTTGGCAAAGGTCTGCCTGACCGCATCCAGGTCCGCGATGCGAATCTGCAACACCGCACCCAGTTCCTCATTGAACAAAGCGGCGAGGATGTCGCCGCCAAGCATGCCGACGTCGACTGTCACGCCAACATGCGAGGCGAACATCATCTCTGCCAGTGTTGCGAACAGGCCGCCATCGGAACGATCGTGATAGGCGAGCAACCGGCCTTGGTCGTTAAGCTTTTGCACCGTCTCGAAGCAGGCCTTGAGCTTCGGCGCCGAATCCACGTCGGGCGCTACATTGCCGGTCTGACCATAAACCTGGGCAAGCGTGGAGCCGCCGAGCCGGTTGCGGCCCGAGCCCAGGTCGACCAGCACCAGGACGGTGTCCAGATCCGCAGCCAGTTGCGGAGTCAGCGTCTTGCGCACATCCAGGCAGGGCGCGAAGGCAGACACGATCAGCGACAGCGGCGAAACGACTTCCTTCTTCCTGCCACGCTCCTCCCAGCCCGTGCGCATGGACATCGAATCCTTGCCGACGGGGATGCTGATGCCCAGCGCAGGACACAACTCCATGGCCACCGCCCTGACCGTGTCGAACAGGATTGCGTCCTCACCGGGATAGCCGGCCGCCGCCATCCAGTTCGCCGAAAGTTTTACGCTTCCTATATCTTCGATCCGCGCCGCGGCGATATTCGTGAGGGCCTCGCCCACCGCAATGCGGCCCGATGCCGGACCGTCGATCACGGCCAGCGGCGTGCGCTCGCCCATCGAGAAGGCTTCGCCGCGATCGGTCTTGAATCCCATCAGCGTGACGGCCACATCGGCGACGGGCACCTGCCACGGACCGACAAAAGGATCGCGCGAGCAAAGCCCCCCCACGGTGCGGTCGCCGATCGAAATCAGGAAAGTCTTGTCCGCCACCGCCGGAAAGCGCAACACCCGCAGCGCCGCTTCTTCCAGCTTGATTCCGGACAGATCGAGTGCCGGCAGCTTGCGTGCGCGGTGCTTCACGTCGCGCGTCATTTTCGGCGGCTTGCCGAGAAGGACGCCAAGATCCATGTCCACCGGATCGTTACCGAACAGCGGGTCTTCGACTTTGAGCCTATCGTCGTCGGCAGCCTTGCCGACCACGGCATACGGGCAGCGCTCGCGTTCGCACAAGGCCTTGAAGACTTCAAACCGGTCGGCGGCGACCGCCATCACGTAACGCTCCTGGGCTTCGTTGCACCAGACCTGCGCCGGCGTCATACCCGGCTCTTCCGAGGGAATCGCGCGCAGATCGATGCGGCCGCCGCGGTCCGAACCATGGACCAGTTCCGGCAGCGCATTCGAGAGGCCGCCCGCGCCCACGTCGTGGATGGACAGGATCGGGTTGGCGTCGCCCATGGCCCAGCAGCGGTCTATCACCTCCTGGGCACGGCGCTGGATTTCCGCATTGCCGCGCTGGACGGAATCGAAATCCAGGTCGGCGATGTTAGCGCCGGTATTCATGCTTGAGGCGGCGCCGCCGCCCATTCCGATCAGCATGCCGGGACCGCCGAGTTGTATCAGCAGCGCATCGGGTTGGATTTCCAGTTTGAGGGACTGGCTGGCAGTGATGGCGCCCACCCCGCCCGCCAACATGATCGGCTTGTGATAACCGCGCGTTTCGCCGTCGACGTTCTGTTCGTAGGTCCGGAAATAGCCCAGCAGGTTCGGCCTGCCGAACTCGTTGTTGAACGATGCGCCGCCGATGGGGCCTTCGAGCATGATCGACAGCGCCGAGGCAATGCGGTCCGGCTTGCCGATGCCTGCCGGCTCCCAGGGCTGCTCGAATCCGGGAATGCGCAAATGCGAGACCGAGAATCCGTTCAGGCCGGCCTTCGGTTTGGCGCCGCGGCCGGTCGCACCCTCGTCACGGATTTCTCCGCCCGAACCCGTAGCTGCGCCCGGAAATGGCGAAATTGCCGTGGGATGGTTGTGGGTCTCGACCTTCATCAGCGTATGGGTCGTTTCGGTCGAGTACCTGTACGACCCGTGCTCGTCCGGATAAAGGCGCGCGACATCGACGCCTTCCATGATGGCCGCGTTATCCGAATAGGCAACTATAGTTCCACTGGGATTGGAAGCGTGCGTGTGCCGCACCATGCCGAACAGCGACTTGTCCTGTTTCTTTCCGTCGATGATCCAGTCGGCATTGAAAATCTTGTGGCGGCAATGCTCCGAATTGGCCTGCGCGAACATCGTCAGTTCGACGTCCGTCGGATTGCGTCCCATACGCGTGAAATTCTCGACCAGGTAGTCGACTTCATCGTCCGACAGCGCCAGGCCCATTGCGCGGTTGGCCTTCACCAGCGCGGCGCGACCGCCTGCCAGGAGATCGACCGTCGACAAGGGTTTGGGCTGGACGTGGCGGAACAAGTCCGCTGCCTGGTCCAGCGAGCCGAGTATCGTCTCGGTCATACGATCGTGAATCAGCGGCAGCAAAGCCCGACGGTCAGATTCGGAAAGTTTTCCCGCCGCGCGCAGGACAACGTGGCAGGCAACACCCCGCTCGATGCGGTCCACGGCCCCAAGGCCGCAGGAATGGGCAATGTCGGAGGCCTTGGACGACCAGGGCGATATCGTGCCGATGCGCGGTACGACCAGGAGCATTTCGCCCTTCCCGGCGGCAGGCTTCGAGGCCGGGCCGTAGACCAGGATGCGTTCGAGGATCTTGTGTTCGGCGGGCGACAGCGGCGCCCTGAGGGAAACGAAGTGCCAGTATTCCGCGGCGATCGTGGCGATACCGGGTGCGGACTGCTTGAGGAGTTGGGTAAGCTTCTTGAGGCGGAAGTCCGACAGGGCGTTGCGGCCGCGCAGCGTCAGGAGGTCGGGCATTTCAACGGTTCTTGGGTTTCAAAAGCGGATTATACCCACCCAATCCGGACGCCGCGACCGCGTCGCCCTTCCGTTAAACTCCATGCATGCCATACGCCTCCAGTCCTGTCTTCCTGACACGCGAGATCCGTCAGATCGAGCAAAGCGAGTTGTCTCGTTCCCCCCGGCCCGATCTTATGGAACGCGCCGGCCTGGCCGCAGCAGAACTTGCACGCGCCCTGCTGCGTGAAAAGGAAAAGCGGATCCTGTTGTTTGCCGGCCCCGGCAACAACGGCGGCGATGCCCTGGTGGCCGCGCGGCATCTCAAGCAATGGTGGTTCGATGTGGCTGTCGTCTTTACCGGCGATGAGTCGAAGCTGCCGGACGATGCAAAGGCAGCGCTCAAGGGCTGGAGGGAATCCGGCGGACAAACGTCCGCCGGGGTGCCGGAACACTTCCGTCCGGACCTGATCGTCGACGGCTTGTTCGGCATCGGCCTGCAGCGGCCACTGGAAGGCCGCCATGCCGGGCTGGTCGACTGGATCAACTCGCGCGGCAGCCGCGTGCTCGCCCTCGATATTCCCAGCGGCCTGCATGCCGATACCGGCGCCATTCTCGGTCACGTCGTACGCGCCCAGCACACGATTACGTTCATCGGCCTGAAGCCCGGCCTGCTCACCCTCGACGGTCCCGACCATGCAGGAGAAGTGCATGTCGATGACCTGGGCCTAAATCTCCCGGAAAGGACTGCTCCCGCAGGCTGGCTCATTCCTGCGTCGCTGCTCGGAAAGGTGCTGGCCCCGCGCGCGCGCAGTACGCACAAGGGAACATACGGCACAGTGGGGATCATAGGGGGCGCACCCGGCATGGCCGGCGCAGTCCTGCTCGCCGGACGGGCGGCGCTGAAGCTGGGTGCGGGCAAGGTCCGGATCGGTCTGCTTGCCGACTGCCCGACCGTCGATCCGACGCAACCGGAACTGATGCTGCGGCCGGCCCAGGATTTACTCCGGATGCCGGAACTTTCGTGCATCGCATGCGGACCGGGACTCGGCCAGTCGCAGGCTGCCGGCCACGCGCTGGCGGCGGTAATCGAGCACTCGGCCCCGCTGGTACTCGACGCCGACGCGCTCAACCTGCTGGCGACCGATGCAGCTCTGCAGAGGGCATTGCGGGCACGCCGATCACCGTCGCTGCTGACCCCTCATCCGGCAGAAGCGGCCCGCCTTCTGGGAAAAACCACCCAAGAGATCCAGGTCGACCGCATCGCCACGGCACTCGAACTCGCCGCCCGGTTCAATGCGTCGGTCGTATTGAAGGGCAGCGGCAGTATCTGTGCGCTGGCCGATGGCAACTGGTATGTGAATATCACCGGCAATCCGGGCATGGCCTCGGCGGGCATGGGCGACGTGCTGACCGGCATCCTTGCCGCATTGCTCGCACAGGGCGCGGAGGCCGAAATGGCGCTCCTGGCCGGGGTCTACCTGCACGGATCGGCGGCGGATCAGCTTGAGGAACAGGGCATCGGTCCGGTCGGCATGACTGCGTCCGAAGTCATCGACGCAGCGAGGCAGGTGCTGAATGCCGCTATGCGGCCAGCGCCCGGACCGTGAAGATGCCAAGCACCGTCATGAGGATGGAACCGACCAGGTGACTGCAGATGAGGGCGGTCGCCCAGGCGTACTGGGCGCGCATCAACAGCCCCACCGCTTCGGCGGAGAAGCTTGAGAAAGTCGTCAGCCCGCCGAGAAATCCGGTGATCACGAACAGGCGCAGTTCCAGCGGAATGCTGCCCTGCTGCCCGAAATATTCCACCGCGATGCCGATCAGGAAGCCGCCGACGAGATTGGCGGCCAAAGTGCCGAGCGGCAGGCTGGGCACAACGGTATTGAGAAGGATGCCCAGCCACCAGCGCAACCAGGCGCCAAGCGCGGCGCCAATTCCTACCGCTACAAAACCGGAACCACCCATCTTCCGCTCCATGCCTTCACGAAGCGGAAGATCATAAACCGAGAATCAGTTCGGCGGGTATTCGTAGCTGCTTGCCACCTGCCTTGAAGCCATCCTCAGCGCGAAAATTTCCTTTTCGCGGGCGGAAATCAGGGCATCGGCTTCCTTCGCAGGGAAATCGCCGGCTTCCACGCTCTGCGTCAGGGCGATGGAGAAGGCGAAATGTCCCGCGCTGTCGGCATCGCGACCGTAGAGATGCCAGTACTGGTCGCGCAGCTTTTCCTGCTCCTGGACGGCGGTGATGGTGCCGGCGTCGCGCTGCTGGCGAACCTCGGAACGGTAGGCCTCGAACTCCTGGTCCGTTGTGGGCCGGTTCATGTGGACACATGCCGTCAATGCGAGAGCCATGCCGATCAATATCAACTTTTTCATTTCATATCTCCTCTGATTTGCACGTTTCACTCATTGCCCTGCTGAATGCGATGCGAGGATCGCCGCATCATTCGCGAACTTCGGTTTGGGGACGCCGTGCCGGCGCAACAGGCTGAACACGACGGGAACGAAGAACAGCGTGGCGACAGTCGCCAGGATCAGGCCGCCGATGACGGCCCTGCCCAGCGGGGCATTCTGTTCGCCGCCCTCGCCGATGCCGCTGGCCATGGGCGCCATGCCGATGACCATCGCGGCGGCCGTCATCAGCACCGGCCGCAGGCGCGTGGAACCGGCTTCGAGCGCCGCCTCGATCGGATCCTTGCCCTCACGCAACATTTCATTGGCGAAGGACACCATCAGGATGCTGTTGGCGGTGGCCACGCCGACGCTCATGATCGCGCCCATCAGCGAAGGCACGCTGAAGCTGGTGCCGGTCAGGAACAGCATCCAGATGATTCCGCAGAATGCTCCCGGCAGTGCCGTGATGATGATGAACGGATCGGTCCACGACTGGAAATTGATGACCATGATGAAGTACACCAGCAGCACCGCCGCGATGAGACCGATGCCCATGCGTGTAAACGCGTCGTACATGCTTTCGGCCTGGCCCGAAATCTCGATGCGCGTGTTGTTTTTCTGTTCACGCGCCTTGGGAATGAATTCATCGACGATCTTGCGGACGTCGGAGGTGACCGCCCCCAGGTCCCTGCCCTGCACGTTCGCATACACGTCGAATGCGAGTTCCGTGTTGACGTGATTGATGATCGAGGGCAGCTCGATGTGCTTGACCGTCGCCACGTTACCCAGCGTCTGGGTCGGGGACTGCCCCCTGCCCGGCAGGGGGATGTTGAGAATCGCCTCCACCGAATTCAATGCCGTCTCGTGCGGCTGGACGACGACGACCTGGTAGGGACGGCCGGTTTTCGGATCGTTCCAGTAGTTGGGCGTCACCACCACGCTCGACGACGAGGCGATCAGGAAGTTTTCCGCAATTTCGCGCTGGGTGACGCCGAATTGCGCCGCGCGCGTGCGATCCACTTCGACCCGAAGCGCAGGCTGGTTCATGACCTGATGCACGTGCACGTCCACCGCCCCCGGGACCCGCTTCATGCGCGCCTCGATCTCCTTGGCCAGCTGGAAGTTCTTGTAGTCCCCGCCGATGATCTTGACGTCGATGGGCGCCGGCAATCCGAAGTTCAGGATCTGGTTCATCATATCGCCGGGCTGGAAGTAGAACGTGCACTCCGGGAATCGCTCGGGAAGCACCTGGCGCAGCCTGCGTATGTACTCGCTGGTTGCCACCTTGTGGTCGGACTTTAGTGCAACCAGAATTTCCCCGTCGCCCGATGACAGGGTTACGTTGTCGCTGTACGCCAGGTTCGTCGATGGCGGGATTCCGATGTTGTCGATGACCACGTCGAGATCCTGGGGATCGATGATCCGCCGGATCTCGTCCTGCACCCTCGAAAAGATCTTCCCCGTATCTTCGATCCGCGTTCCCGTCGGTGCGTTGACGTGCAGCCGGATCTGGCCCGCATCGACAACCGGGAAAAATTCCCAGCCGATGAACAGGACCGCGCCGGCCGAACCCACGACCATGACGATGAACAAGGCGAATACCGTGATCCTGTTCATCAGCGACCAGCGCAAGGCGGACAGGTAGTTCCTGCGCAGGCGCTCGAAGTTGGTTTCAACGACCGCACGCATGCGCGCCATCAGGCCGCGGCCGTCGCCGTGCTCGTCTTCTACCAGCAGGTACCGCGACATCACGGGCACCAGCGTCCGCGAAATGCCATACGACGCGACGATCGAGAAAACCACCGCCAGCGCCATCGGGGTGAACAGGTATTTCGCTGCGCCGGTCAGGAGCAGAACCGGCAGGAACACGATGCAGATGCAGAGCATCGAGATCAGCGCCGGTACCACGATCTGCTGCGACCCGTCCAGGATCGACCGTGTCAGTCCCTTGCCCATGGCCTGGTGGCGATGGATGTTCTCGATGGTCACCGTTGCGTCATCGACGAGAATGCCCACTGCAAGCGCGAGCCCCCCCAGCGTCATGAGGTTCAGCGAATAACCCATTACCGAAAGCATGACGATGGAGAACAGGATTGCCAGGGGGATGGACGTCACCACGACGAGGGTTGAGCGCCAGCTGCCGAGGAACAGCAGGATCAGCAAGCCTGTCAGGGCCGCAGCCATGAGGCCCTCGACAACTACGGCATGCATGGCATTGGCCACGAACACGGACTGGTCGAACAGGAAGGACAGTTTCAGGCCTTCCGGCAAGGCCACGTTCGAAAGGCGCTCGCGCACATTACGGATGATATCCAGCGTCGACGCGCCGCCGCTCTTGAGGACAGTAATGAGCGCCGATTTGCGGCCATCATGGCGTACCAGACTGGTCTGCTCGTTGTAACCGTCCCGAACGTCCGCCACGTCGTTGATGTACACCATGACGCCGTTGACGCTCCTGATCGGCAGCAGGCCCAGTTCGGAAATCTTCTCGGGGCTGTTGTTGATGCTCAGTATGTAGTCACGCTCGCCGATTTGCGTAATTCCGGTGGGCAGGTTGACGTTCTGGCGATTGAGCGCTTCATTGATGTCTTTGGCAGTCATGCCTTTGGCGTGCATGCGCACCGGATCGGCGTCGATCATCACCAGGCGCGGCCTGCCGCCATACGGCAGTGGCACCGTGGCACCTGGCACCGGCACCACTTCGTTGCGCACCAGCCAGAGTCCCTGGTCGTAGAGCTGCTGTTCGCTCATGGAATCGCTGCCCAGAGCGATCTGCAGGATCGGCACGCTGGAGGCGTCGTATTGCACGATCTGCGGGGGCTGCGTACCCGGCGGCATGCGTCGGATGATGGTCTGCGACGTGGCGGTGATCTGGCTGACCGCCTGATCGATCCTCACCGAGGGTTGGAAATAGATGCGGATTACGTTCTTGCCGTTGATCGTGTGGGACTCGATTCGGCGGATGTTGCTGACCGTCGTGTTGACCTGCTGCTCGGAGAAAATGGTGATCTGCTTCTCGAAGGCGTCCGCAGGGATGCCCACGTATTGCCAGATTAGGGTAACGATCGGCTCGGAAATCTCGGGAAAGATGTCCTTCGGCATGCGCAGGATGGACACGATGCCAAGTACGACCACCAGAAGTGCCAGGACGACGAATGTATAGGGCCGACTAAGAGCCAGCCTGACAATCCACACGCTTTGATGGCTCCCCGTAATGTTGCATTGAAGTTTCATTAATGTTACAAGTTTATGATCAGAAACTACAAGAAAAAGCGTTATAAATAATCAGTAATGTCCGGTTAAAAGTTGAGCAAATTCAATTGGTCATCTCCACACTGAACAACCCCATGACCTGCGCTTCCATGCGGGGACAGGCCTCGGGCATCGCTTTGGTCGTCGGAACGGTGGTGATTTTGGGCGGGCTTTTCGCGATCGGCCTGTGGCCGAAATGGAATGCCCTGAAGGTGGCGCAGGCCGAGGCCGGAAAAGACGCCCTGCAGGTCGTCAGTTATGTCCCGGCCAGACGCGGCAACGCCAACGCCGACCTGACCCTGCCCGCCACGCTCTACGCCATGCAGGAAACGACAATCTACGCACGCACCACTGGCTATCTCAAGCGCTGGCTGGTGGATATCGGCGACCCGGTGAAGACGGGTCAGGTGCTTGCGGAGATCGAGGCGCCGGAAGTCGACCGGGAAATGGACCAGGCCCGCGCCTCGCGCGCTCAGGTCAGGGCCAATCTTGATCTGGCGAAAATAACCGCCGAACGTTACGCCGCCCTGCTCAATGAAGAGGCCGTCTCGCCACAGGAAGTGGACGAGAAACAGGGCGTTTTCGCCGCGCGCAGCGCCGACTATGCCGCCGCCGAAGCCAACCTGCGCCGGCTGGAACAGATGAAGTCCTTCCAGCGGGTCGTCGCGCCTTTTTCCGGGACCATCACGGCGCGCAACGTCGAGGTAGGTTCTCTCATCCAGGCCGGCAGTGCGTCCTCGTCGGGCTGGCTGTTCAAGCTGGCGCAGACCGAAACCATTCGCGTGCATGCCGCCGTGCCACAAAGCAGCATGCGCCTCATCAAGCCAGGCATGACGGTCGACCTGATGGTGCCGGAACTTGGTGAACACGCATTCGCGGCGAAAGTGATGCGCACCGCCGGCGCCTTCGATGCCGCCACCCGCACGATGATCGTGGAAATGCATGTGCCCAACCGCGGCGGGCCGCTGCTGCCCGGCATGTATGCCCAGGCGAAACTGAACCTGGTCAATCCGCAGCCCAACCTGCAGATTCCGATCAATGCCTTGATGGTTGGCGGTGAAGGCGCTCGCGTCGCCACGGTGGATGCAAACGGCGTGATCCAGATCAAGCCGGTCAAGATCGGCCGCGACCTGGGCAAGGAAGTCGAGATCGTCGCGGGACTGGCGGAGAACGATCGCGTCATCAACAATCCGCGCGACAGCCTCGTCAATGGCCTGAAGGTAAGGGCAACGGAAATGCAGGCGCACAGCGAAAAGAAGGATGCGCCGAAAGCCGTGCCGGTCCCGGCCGCAGAGAAGCCTAAATCCTGATCGGGCAACCATGAGATTTCTTTATCCGATGCTGACGAGCGCAGCACTCGCGTGCGGCTGCATGCAGGCAGGAAAGGACTACGTCCGTCCGCCGGCAACCCCGCCCGCCGCTTTCGTCGAGGCGGGCCCCTGGAAGGAAGCCGCGCCCAGCGATGCCATCGCCCGCAGCAACTGGTGGGAGATCTTCCAGGACCCGGTGCTGAACCGGCTCGAGGAAGAAGCCCGCGCGTCGAGCCCCAGGCTGCAAGCGGCAGCCGCCCGCGTCGAACAGGCTCGCGCCATCCTGGGTTATACCGATGCGGGCAGGATGCCCACGCTTGAATTTGCGCCCGATGCATCGCGCTACGCGGTCTCGGGCAATCGCCCGGACCAGCCGGAAAAGGTGCCCGGCAACCACGAATACACCACCAGCCGATTCCGCCTGCCGCTGTATGCGTCCTATGAAGTCGATTTATGGGGCAAGATCTCCCGGCAACTCGAGTCGGCGGGCAAGCGAATGGAAGCCAGCGTCGCGGCCTATCACACGGTCCTGCTGACGTTGCAAGGCGACGTGGCGCAGACCTACTTCCAGCTGCGCGCCGCTGACGAGGAACTTGCCCTGCTCAAGCGCGGCATCGAATTGCGCGTAAGGGCACGGGATCTGGTCGCCGCGCGCAAACGCGGCGGCCTTGCGAGCGAGCTCGACCTGGCCCGGGTCGAAACCGAACTGGCCATCACCGAAGCCGATGCGCACGCGGCGGAGCGGCGGCGCAACGAGCTGCTGCATGCACTGGCAGTCCTGGTCGGCACCCTGCCCGGCCGCCTGAACCTGGAACCCGGAATGATTGCGTCCCACGTTCCCGCGATTCCGATGGGGTTGCCAGCCGACCTGATGGAGCGTCGTCCGGATGTGGCGGAAGCCGAACGCCTGCTTGCGGCACGCAACGCGGATATCGGTGTTGCCCAGGCCGCGATGTTTCCTTCCATCCGCCTGACCGGGATTTACGGCTTCGAGAGCGCGGAACTGTCCGACCTGCTCAATCGCGAAAGCCAGATCTGGTCGCTGGGCGTGGCGCTTGCCCAGCCGATATTCGACGGTGGGCGCATACGTGGGAATGTCGATCGGGCCAAAGCCCAGTATGCCGAGAACCTGGCGACTTATCGCGAACGCCTGCTGGTCGCCTTCAAGGAAGTGGAAACCTCGCTGGCCGCACTGCGCATCCTCGACCAGCAGCATAACAGCCAGCTTCGCGCAGTCAACTCGGCGGAACGGGCGGAGCATCTGGCGACGTCTCGCTACAAGACGGGCCTGACCAATGTGCTCGAACTGGTGGATGCGCAACGCACCCGGCTGCAGGTCGAACGCGTGCGCCTGCAGGTGCGGCAACAGCAGATGCTGGCCAGCGTCACTCTGATTCGCGCGCTGGGTGGTGGCTGGAAAGACCGCAAGTACGAAGCGCAGACCGTACCGGCGCCGCGTCCGCCCGATAGCTGAATAAAAAGCGGCCGGCCTTTTGGCCAGCCGCATCCGCCACCGGCACTCTCCGTCCGGATCAGGGCTTGACGAACCCATATTTTTGCAGGATTTTCTGCGCCTGCTTCTGATTGAGGAATGCGATGAAATCGCGGGCGCCGTTCTCATTGCCATTGCCTTTCACCGCGGCGATCGGATAGAGGACCTCCGTTGTGAGTGGCGGCTCGAACGAGATCTTCACCCGGTTCGGCATGATCAGCGCGTCCGTAAGGTAGACGAAACCCGCATCCACCTCGCCACGCGCGGTGTAGTCGAGGCTTTGGCGGACGTTGGTGGTGGTGATGTATTTGTCCTTCAGCGCATCCCAGAGGCCGGCGGCTTCGAGTGCCTGCTTCGAATAGCGTCCGACCGGCACGCTCTCGGGATTCGCCAGCGCGATGCGTTTCACATCGACGGACTTCAGGCTGTCGAGCGAGTTCAAGGCCAGTTGCGATTTCGCAGGTACGACAACGACCAGCTTGTTGCGGACGAAATCGCGCCGAGTACCGCGCACGACCAGGTTCTGCTTTTCAGCAGTGTCCATGGTTTCCTGGTCGGCCGAGGCAAAGACATCTACGGGTGCGCCGCGACTTATCTGCTGGAGAAGCTGGCCCGAGGCCGCGAAGTTGAACAGCACTTTACTGCCGGGTCTGGCCTTTTCATACTCCTTGCCGATGTCGGCAAAGGCATTGGTAAGGCTGGCCGTGGCGGAAACGATAAGGTCCGCAGCGGCGGTTGTCCCCACAAAGCAAACACCAACTGTGGCGATCAGCGATACAAACAGTTTTTTCATGGTTCTTCCTTGGGATTCGCGCCGGTCAGAAGTCGGCCTGGAAGCGCATCATGACGGCATCCTCGCGATCGAGGCTCTGGCCGTTGGCCGCCACCGGCGTGTCGAACTCGGTGCGCACGTAGTCGAGCAGCGCCCGGGTGTAGACGTTATGGATCCACTTCAGTTGGGCGGTATACGCCGTGGCCTTGTTGGTCGACGTGGTGACAGCCGGCGTTACGGTGGCCGATCCTGCCCCCAGTTGCCCTGTGCTCACTCCGTTGATGGTCTGGAAATCCGAGGCATCGAAGAAGCTGTAGCGCAGGCCGACTTCCCACGCACCCCAGCCATTGCCCTCGCCCCAGCCGAACCGGTTGCGCGGCTTGATCTTCTGCGGAATCGAGTCCCGATAGGCGTCCGAATAGTTCTCGCCCGTGATCAGCCACATCGCGGACAGGTATCCGGCCTTGATCTGCGGAGAGAATTCGACGACCGGCCCGGGCACGTAACGCGTGCCTTCGTATTCGGCCAGCCAGTACTCGCCCTGGAACTTCACCGACTTGTAAGCCATTAGCACTTCGGCGGCGGCGATCCGGCGGTCGATGTTGCTCACGCTGCGGCCGGCGGCGTTGAACGCAGCCGGGTTGAAGAACGTTATGCCACGGGCCTCCGTGCGTGCCACGGGAGCGGAGAACGGGCTCGTGGAACTGTTGGTCTGCTCGCCCCACTTGTAACCGGCGCCGACGTGGAATATTGCATCGTCCACGGAAAAGATCCTGGCGAAATCCAGCACCCCGCGCAGCGTGATGTCCTTGCTGTCGGAATTGGCCTCCTGCACGTTGCCCTGTTTCTCTTCCAGGTTCTGGCCCGTGCCATTGGAGATCATGGCCGCATACCAGGTGCCCGGCACGGGTGCGCCCGACACCATGATTCCGCGGTCGTAATTGATACCGTTCCCGTCCAGGATATTCTGCTGCAGGCCGCGCTCCATGTAGTCGTTCTGCAGATCGAGCAGCGTCTGCTCCAGGCCGATCTGGGGTTTGAACTGTCCCAGGCGAATGCGGGCCGCTTTCCACCAGTTGATGTCGATGTAGGCAAGCGTCGCGCGCATCTGCTGCTGGGTGGTGCCGGCAGGATCACCGGACGCGAAATCGCCTTCGACGTAAACCGTGTAGTTCTTGTACAACTGCACCCCGGCGCCGAGCCGGATGCGGCGCATGCTGAAATCGTCCGCGAGCACGTTGTCCTGTTCGTAGTACCGGAAGTCGAGCTGAGCCCGGCCGCTGACACGGACAGCCCAGTTGCCTTGCGGATCCTCGAACGTCACGCCTTCGTTGAAGCGCGCCTGAACGCCTTGCTGCTCGATGCGCTGCTCGGTCTGGGCCGCCTTGTCCTTCGTGTCCTGCACCTGGCCCTTGACCTCGTCGAGTTCGCGCGTGAGCTTGCGAATACCCTCTTCGAGCTGGCGAATCCTCTCGTCGGAATCAGCCTGCGCGCACCCGATTGTGGGATTCGCAAATGCGGCGGCGACCAGGAAAGGCAGCCCCTGACAGACTCGCTTGAATGTTCTTTTCACTTCATGCCCCTTTTCGCAATATCTTTCTATATATAACGTCAGACAAAAAAACTGGCACGTTCATTTGACCGCTCGAATGGAAGGCCTCGGTATTTGTCCTTCGACAGCCGTCTACCTCGTCAGCAAAGCGCGGACGGCGCGATCGTTCAAGCGGCCCTCCTCATCGCGGTAAGGCGCCGACTTCAGATCAACGGCCTGGCAGGCCTTGCCCTGCTCAAGGATGATCAGTGTTTCCGCCAGTACGGCAACGTCGTCCGGATCATGCGTGATCACCAGCATGGGCACATTGAACAGCGCGCGGGTTTTCAGCAATTCCCCCCGCATCCTTTCACGCAATAGCGGATCGAGTGCCGCGAATGGCTCGTCCAGCAGCAGCGCGTCCGGGTGGCGAATGAGCGCTCGCGCCAGTGCGACCCGCTGGCGTTGCCCGCCGGAGAGCTCCCACGGGTAGGCGCGGCCCAGGCCCCGCAATTCGAACAGCTCGAGCAGTTCGTCGACCCGCCGCTTGACGTCAGTGGACAATCCGCGTTGCCACCACTGCTTCAGGCCAAAGCCGATGTTCTGCGCGACGGTCAGATGCGGAAACAGCGCGTAGTCCTGGAACAGGTAGGCAACGGAGCGCTGGCGCGAGGGAACGTTGATGCCGGTCGAGGAATCGAAGAGGACCTTTCCCGCCACTGCGATGCGTCCACTGTCCGGCGTTTCCAGTCCGGCAATTGCCCGCAACGTGATGCTCTTTCCCGCTCCTGAAGGCCCGAACACCACACTGCGGTCATCCTCGCAGGTAAACCTGGCATCCAGGGAAAACTCGCGTCCGTTCGAGCGTAGGGTCTTGCGGATGTCGACCTCGATGCGCATGGGGGTCAGGCTGCCCCGGCCGGCCGCAGCAGGCGGCCCGAAGCCAGCAGGATCGCAATGCAGACGACCGAGGTGACGATCACCAGGAAATTCGCGACGTCATCCTTGCCCGCCTGGACCGCCTCGTAAACGGCGATGGAAAGTGTCTGGGTGCGTCCCGGGAGGCTGCCCGCGATCATCAGCGTTGCGCCGAATTCACCCATTGCACGGGCGAATGCAAGCATCGCGCCTGCCAGTATCCCGCGCCAGGCAAGTGGCAGCGTAACCTGGAGGAATACTGAGGTTTCCGATTTGCCCAGGACCCTCGCAGCCTGCTCGAACTGGCGCTCGACGCTTTCGAAAGCGGCGCGCGCGGCCTTGTAGACCAAGGGCAACGCCACGACCGCTGCGGCAATGACCGCGCCCTGCCAGGTAAAGACCAGCGTGATCCCGAAGTTCGATTCCAGCCAGGCGCCGATCGGACCCCGCCGTCCAAGGAGGACCAAAAGGTAGTACCCGAGCACCGTGGGCGGCATCACCATCGGCAAGGTCATCACCGCATCCAGCACTTCCCTGCCCGGAAAGCGCAGGCGCGCAAGCGCGTAGGCGATCAGGACCCCGGCGATGGTCGCAAGCAATGTTGCCCAGCCTGCCACCTTGAGCGTGAGCAGCAGCGGGACCAGTACTTCCTGGGATGTCGGCATCAGTGCTGGCGGACCCTCCAGCCCTCTGTCCAAGGGCCGGGTTCGTAGTATATGAAGTTATATAACGGAGCCTACGGCTGGTTTCCCGTCCAGTCAAGGCATTGAGGCGCCATCGCCCGGTCCCCAGGGCAAAAAAAAGCGGCAACCGGGTGAGGTTGCCGCGTCAAGCTCGAAAGTAGGTTTCTTGGCATGACCGGCTCGTTTTTCCGGTCATGCGAATGATCCGCCATCGATATATTCTTATGGATATAGCGATGGTGTCAAGACTTGCCCCGGGACTTTCTCATGCAATCGAAAATTTCACCCTGAACCGGCCTGGCACCGGGAACGTGTCAGGGACGACGATCCGCCATCAGCCCGGAGAATTCTTCGAGCTCCCGCGAGACACTGGCGGTGGCCTTGGACTCCATGCGCTGGTAGCGGTCGAGGACGTCCTTGCCGAACTCCGTGACGCGGGCACCGCCGCCGCGGCTTCCACCCGTGGCGGTTTCCACCAGGGGCGAGTTGAAGCACTGGTTCATGGTGTCGACGAGCAGCCATGCCCTGCGGTAGGACATTTCCATCTGCCGCGCGGCCGCGGAAATAGAACCCGTTTCGGCGATCGCCCGCAGCAAATCGGCTTTGCCCGGCCCCATGGCGATGGCTTTGCGGAACAGGATGCGGATCTGCGGTTTGAGCTTCGAAGACTTCGCGGATTTACGCTGGGCCATGGCGTTGCGTTCAGTTCCAACGATCGGCGGCTGCGTCATCGGTAGCGCGGGCTTCCACCCAGCGGCCGCCCTGTCCCGTCTGTTCCTTTTTCCAGAACGGCGCCTTGGTCTTGAGGTAGTCCATGAGGAATTCACAGGCCTGGAAGGCTTCGCCACGATGCGCGCTGGTCACCACCACCAGCACGATCTGGTCCGTGGGCTTGAGCTTTCCCACCCGATGGATCACGAGCGCCTCATAGATGTCCCAGCGGGATTTCGCCTCGACGACAATTTTCTCCAGGGCGCTCTCGGTCATCCCCGGATAGTGCTCGAGCGTCATCTCGGCGACGGGGTCGCCTTCGTTCAGATCGCGCACCACGCCGATGAAACTGGCGACGCCGCCCACGCGCGCATCGCCTTTTCGCAGGGCCGCGATCTCGGCGCCGATGTCGAAGTCCCCGGTCTGTACCCGCACGGCCATGTCAGCCCCCGGTCACCGGCGGAAAGAAGGCGACTTCATCGCCGGTTTTGACCGGCGTATCGGCATCGGCCATGTCCTGGTTTACCGCGATGCGTACCGGCTTGCCGGGCGCCAGCTCACGCTCCCAGGCATCGCCGCGCGCTCTCAGCCAGGCCGTCAAAGCCGCGACGCTGGCCACGGTCTCCGGCAAGGCAAGCTGCTCCCGGTCCCGCCCGAACGCCTCGCGCAGGCGGGCGAAATACAGGACCTGGATGGTGGTAATGCGGGAATCGTCAGGCTTCATGGTCTGGATTATCCCCGACTTGCCCCTTACTTGCAGCCTCCCGGCCCCGGCCGGCAGCCTGCGCCAGGCCCAGATGGTCCAGCATGAAGCGGACGATAGCCGGGTAGTCCCCGAGGCCGAACTGCGGCAGACGGGTGTCCAGCCTGGCGTCTGTCGCCACGGCAACAATGTGGGGATCCCCGGGGTGCAGCAAAGGGGATCCGGTGGCCTGCCGGTGGATTTCCAGCTTGGGGATCGGCTGCAGCTTGAAGCCCTCGACCAGCACCAGGTCGCAGGGCGACAGGCGCGCGATGAGTTGCGGCAGTTCCGGCTCGGCTTCCGTGTGCAGCTCGTGCATCAGGACCCAGCGCGCAGCGGAACTGACCAGCACCTCGGCGGCGCCGGCCTGGCGGTGGCGATACGAATCCTTGCCCGGCTTGTCCACGTCGAAGGCATGGTGGGCGTGCTTGATGACCGAAACCCTGAGCCCCTGTCCGGCAAGCAGGGGAAGGAGGTTCTCGATCATGGTGGTCTTGCCGCTGCCGGACCAGGCCGCGAATCCAAAAACTTTCACCTGGGGATGTGGACGCAGAAGGGAAGGAATGGAATTATAGTTGAGGTTACCGGGATTCCTGCCCGCTGCCTCGGAGAGGGAAAGATGAAAAAACTGATCACGCATTCGCTGTTTGTTGCATCTCTTGTCGCCTTGCCAGCCGTCGCGCACCACGGCTGGAGCAGCTACGACAACGACAAGCCCGTCACGATCAGCGGAACCGTTGTCGAAGCCTCCTATACCTACCCGCACGGCACCATCAAACTGAACGTTTCCGGCAAGACCTGGCTGGCAGTGCTGGCGCCCCCTTCGCGGATGTCCGCCCGGGGACTCGCCAGCGCCGACCTGAAGGCCGGCATCCAGGCCACCGTCGAGGGCTATCCGAACCGTGACGATCCCGCCGAAATGCGGGCGGAACGGATCACCATCGGGGGCAAGACCACCGAACTGCGCTGATGACCCCGGGTTCGCAGTTGCTCGACGCCCTCGAGCACGGCGGCATCGCCGCGGCGATGCGGGATTCGATGTGGCTGTACCCGGTCGTGGAGACCGTCCACATCGTCGGCTTCATCATCCTGGTAGGCGCGGTGATCATGTTCGACCTGCGCGTGCTGGGTCTTTCCAGGCGCGTGCCCGTACGCATGCTGGCCGCGCATTTGCTGCCGTGGGGCGCCGCGGCGCTGATCCTCATCGTTCCGGCGGGCCTGCTGATGTTTTCCTCGGACGCCGGCAATCTGGTCGGCAACCGCGCCTTTGTCCTGAAGTTGCTGCTCCTGATGCTTGCGGGCACCAACGCCGCGGCTTTCCACATGGGCGCCTTCCGCTCCGTGGCGCAATGGGACCTGGGCGTGACGGCACCCGTTTCCGCCCGGCTGCATGCCGGGACATCCCTTCTGCTCTGGATTGGCATCGTCACCTGCGGCCGCATGATCGCCTACGTCTGAGCCCGGCACACCCTACCTGTTCAAGCCTCTGTGGCGTTATTCACCTTGGAATATAATGGCGCCACCAAGCGGCCGGGCAAGGCTCCGGAACCAGGCCGCAAATGTTCGAAGGTATGTCCATGACCATGCAACCTGCCGCGCTGAAACTGGCAGACGCCGGTTCGCCCGCGCTGGTGGATACGCGCGGCCGTCCGCTGCGCGATTTGCGCATCTCGGTGACCGACCGCTGCAATTTCCGCTGCACGTACTGCATGCCGAAGGAGGTCTACGGGCGTGACTTCCAGTTCCTCGAGCGCTCCCAGCTGCTGAGCTTCGACGAAATCTACCGCCTTGTGAAAATATTCCGCGGCCACGGTATCGAGAAAGTGCGCATCACCGGCGGCGAGCCGCTGGTGCGCCGCCAGCTCGAGAAGCTGATCGCGCTCCTGGCGCAGGAACCGGATCTCGACATCACGCTGACAACCAATGCCTCGCTTCTGAAACAGACGGCGCAGGCACTCAAGGATGCAGGACTGCAGCGCGTAACCGTCAGCCTGGACTCCCTCGACGACGCGGTCTTCCGGTCCATGAACGACGTCGACTTCCCGGTCGCGAAAGTGCTTGAAGGCATCGAGGAAGCGGACCGCGTGGGACTGCAACCCCTCAAGG
>CAYODB010000015.1:0-9298 GCA_964402495.1 uncultured Bordetella sp. | reverse complement strand
GTAAACATGGTGGTCAAGCGCGGCACCAACGACCAGGATGCACTCGACATGGCACGCCATTTCAAAGGCAGCGGCCACATCCTGCGTTTCATTGAATTCATGGATGTCGGTCACACCAACGGCTGGAAGATGCAATACGTCGTGCCATCGCGAGAACTGGTCGCCAGAATCAATGCCGAATTTCCCATCGAGCCCCTGGATCCCAACTACATCGGTGAAGTCGCGGAACGCTGGCGCTACAAGGACGGCTCCGGCGAAATCGGATTCATATCTTCCGTGACCCAGGCGTTCTGCAAGGACTGTACCCGGCTGCGCCTCTCAGCCGAGGGCTCCATCTACACCTGCCTGTTCGCTACCGAAGGAACGGATTTGCGCGGCCTGCTTCGCACCGGCGCCACCGACGGCGAGATCGGGGACGCGATCGCCGGGGTCTGGCGGGTCCGCGCTGATCACTATTCGGAGATCCGCACTGGAGAAACGGCGAAGTTGCGCAAGGTCGAAATGTCCTACATCGGCGGCTGATCGATGAAGCGCGCCGACCTCGAGAAGAAAAAGGGCAAGAAAATCGACCGCGACATGTCTGGTGCCGCCACGCCGGGCCGATTCGGCAAGAAAGATGCCGCGGTGCCGGATCGCCGTGAACAACGCAGGCGCGACCAGGAACTGGGACTGGTTCCTTTCGCGGTCAAGCTGGACAGCGGCCTGGTGAAAAAACTCCATTCGCTGGCGCAGGAGCGCAAGACCGGTTTGAACGAAATCGTCGGTGAACTGCTGGAGACCGGCCTGAAGTCGAAGTAGAAGTAGAAGTCCGCCCTCCACTTCCCGACTCTGCATTCATGGATTCACCCAAATCCCTCCACGACCTGGCTGCCGCATCGGACTACGATCCCAATTCGATGCCGGTCGACAAGGCGCGCGAACACATCCGCGCCTTTCTTTCGCCGCTCACGGCCGTCGAACGCCTCCACATCCGTGCCGCGTTGGGTCGCGTGCTCGCAGAAGATGTGGTCTCACCGGTCGATGTGCCGCAGCATGACAACTCTGCCATGGACGGCTATGCGGTGCGATTCGACGACCTCAAAGCGGAGGGCGAAGCCATCCTGAAAGTGACTGGAACCTCGTTCGCCGGCAAGCCCTTCGCGGGGATGCTGTCTGCCGGACAGGCAGTGCGCATCATGACCGGTGCAGTCATTCCGTCCGGCGCCGACAGCGTCGTCCCGCAGGAGCGCGCCAAGGCCTCCGGCGACCAGGTTGCGGTCGCTTCCCTGCCGAAGAAGGGCACCAACCTGCGCCGGGCCGGAGAAGACCTGCGCAAGGGGGAACCCGCGCTGAAGCGCGGCCAACTGCTGCGTCCGGCGGAGATCGGCATGACCGCTTCGCTGGGCATCGGCGAAGTCTCCGTTTACCGCAAGTTGCGGGTGGCTTTTTTCTCCACCGGGGACGAACTCGCACCCATCGGCCAGCCCCTTGCGCCCGGGCAGATCTACGACAGCAACCGCTACACCCTTTTCGGCATGCTGACCCGGCTCGGTTGCGAAGTCCTGGACCTGGGCGTCATCCGCGACAACCCGGAAGACGTGGAGCAGGCGTTCCTCCAGGCAGCGGAAACGGCCGACGTCGTCATGACTAGCGGCGGCGTCTCGGTCGGCGAGGCGGACTACGTCAAGCAGATCCTCGACAAGCTCGGTCAGGTGCTGTTCTGGAAAATCGCCATGAAGCCCGGGCGGCCACTGGCCTACGGAAAAATCGGCACGGCGCATTTCTTCGGCTTGCCGGGCAACCCGGTCGCCGTCATGGTGACTTTCTACCAGTTCGTACGCGACGCCCTGCTTCATCTACAGGGACAGACGCGCGTGGCGCCACTGCCGACACTGCAGGTTACCTGCACTTCCCCAATCAAGAAGTCGCCGGGCCGCACGGAGTTCCAGAGGGGTATTCTCAGCCAGGGCACCGACGGCCAATGGACAGTCCGCACGACCGGCGATCAGGGCTCGGGAATACTGTCCTCGATGAGCCAGGCCGACTGCTTCATCATCCTGCCGACCGACCAGGGCAATATTGCCGCGGGCGCGGTGGTCGACGTGCAATTGCTGGAAGGATTGATCTAGCCCCGGCTGGCAGCGCCCGCCTGCTTGCGGCACACGAGCAGGACGGTATCGACGTTCGTGGTATCGATCATCCCCGGCTGCAGGCTGAGCTTCCTCTGGAAAAAAATTCCCAGCGGCATGAGGATGCGGTTGTACAGCCACATCGCCTGCTCGCGTTTTTGCTCCAGACCCCACATCCCGAAGTCAAGCAGCCAGGACGATGCCGGCTGCATGCCGTGGATGGCGCTGCTTTCGACCGCAAATCCACGCTTTGCCAGGATCTGCACCAGACGGTCCGGTTCATAGCGGCGCCGGTGGCCGACGAAATCGTCGAAGGCCGTCCACTGCGAAGGATGCAGAGGCACCGACATGAGCAGCGCCCCGTCCGGCGCGCACACCCGGTCCAGTTCATCGAACGTGCCGTCCTCGTCGTCCACGTGCTCGACGATGTCGAAAGCGCAGACCAGGTCGAATTCGGCATCGGCAAAAGACAATGCGGTCACCGATTGAAGCGTCGCACTGGCGGCGCGGGAGCGCAATCTGGCCAGCGCAGGTTCGCTGATGTCAACGAAATGCGTGCCTTCGATCGGCAGCCTCGGCCGCAGCCCGGGGGCGACTTCCAGCCGACGCTGCGACCGTGCGACCAGATCCCGCACCAGGGGCCAGGTATTGAAGCGGTCGGGCTCGACCAGCCGGGATTGCGCCCACAGGCCATCGTAAAAGCTGCGATTGCTTTCCAGGTCGGATTGGGTGGCGGGGAATTCAGACTTCATTGCGAGAAGTGCGGCATTCCGGTCAGCGATACGCGAATTTTGCGCGCTTGATCTAACACATTGTCCGGGCACCGACCGGCGTTAAAATGCGGCAGGAGGACAACATGATCAGCAGGATGTGGCATGGCTGGACCAGCCGTCACAATGCCGAGGCCTATGAAACGTTGCTGCGCGGCGAAATCTTTGCCGGCATCGCCGGTCGAAGCCTGGCCGGCTGCCGCGGCATCCATCTGTTGCGCCGCGACGTGCCGGAGGGGGTCGAATTCGTGACCGTGATGTGGTTCGATTCGATTCAGGCGGTCAAGATGTTTGCGGGAGAGGATCACGAGGCCGCGGTGATTCCGCCCAAGGCGCGGGCATTGCTCTCGAACTTCGATCAACGCTCGTCGCACTATGAAATCCTGGTAACCCCGGAGGAGAAGTGAAAATAGAAAAAACGGAACAGGCGTGGCGCGAAGAACTCACGCCGGAGCAGTTTGAAGTGTTGCGAGAAGAAGGCACCGAGCGGCGTTTCACCAGCCCGCTCAACGAGGAAACGCGCAAAGGCACTTTCGCCTGTGCCGCATGCGGGCAGCCACTGTTTATATCTAACCAGAAGTTCGACAGCAAGACCGGCTGGCCCAGTTTCTTCGACGCCTTGCCGGGCGCCCTGGAAACCAGGCTGGACCGCAAGCTGTTCATGGAGCGGACCGAATACCATTGCGCAAGCTGCGGCGGCCATCAGGGGCACGTGTTCGAGGATGGCCCGGATCCGACCGGGCTGCGCTACTGCAACAATGGCGTGGCGCTGAAATTCATTCCCGGGTAAAGGGCAGGATCGGGTCTGCGCGCGTTCATTTCCTGCGCGGCTTCTTCCTGCCCTTCGCATCCTTCGCGTCCTTGTCCTTGGGTCCTTCGACCGAAACCACGGTCGCTTGCGTATAAGTTGCGACCACGCTGTCGCCGGGGTTGAGAGAACCAAGCACGGCCTCGTCGCGCACGTAGAGGTCCAGGAACCTGCCATCTGGCGTCTTCAGCACGGCCGATTTCCCCCGGAGGCTGGTGGACTCGACATTGGCGATCTCGGTCCTGCGCACGGATGCGCCGGGCATCTGGCCGGCTTCCCCGCTGTGCATACCGGTTTCATCCGGGGCAATCGACTCGCCCTCCTCGGCTATGCGCAGTTCGACACCCACGGATTCGTGGTAGCGGACCACGACTTCGTCGCCGATGGCGATGTCCGGGAGGTTCCTGACCCGGTCCTCGACCCGCATGGTAAGCGGCCGGCCCTTCGGGCCTTTCACCGTGATCGAGCGTGTCGTCAGGTCGATGGCGTCCACCACGGCCTTGATCTTTGCCGAGCGCCCATACGTGACCGGACCGGATTCCTTGAGTACCGTGATCGGAGCAGGTTTTGCCTCTTGGGACCAGGCGGTTCCCGCACCGGCCAGCAGCCATGACGAAACACACAGCGTCAGCAGAAATCGATTCATTACCTTTCACGCTCCTTCACTAGCAAACGTCCCGGCTGAAGTCCCGGAGACATTGGTTGTTCCCCGACGATCCGGCGTGCTATCCGCCCCTGATCGCCGGCAGCAGGCGATCCAGCTTGCCGGCAAAGGCCTGGCGGTCCGCAGCGCTGAAAGTGGCGGGACCACCGGTCTGAACGCCGCTGCTGCGCAGTTCATCCATCAACTTGCGGATAGCCAGTTTCTCCTTGATGTTGTCCGGGGAGTAAAGTTCCCCGCGCGGATCGAGCGCATGCGCACCTTTGGCAATTGCGCCGGCCGCCAGCGGAATGTCGGCCGTCACGACCAGGTCGCCAGGATCGACAAGTTGCACGATCCTGTCGTCCGCCGCATCGAAGCCCGCGGAAACCTGAATGGCTCGGATGAACCGGGAGGGCGGCGTCCTGACCGGCTGGTTTGCAACCAGCGTCAATGTCACCTGCGCCCGTTCGGCGGCCCTGAAGAGAATGTCCTTGATGGCATTTGGGCAGGCATCCGCATCCACCCATATCCGCATTCAGGACTCCCGGATCAACTCTCCGGTGTGGGCTCCGCGTCGGCCGGTGCCGGAACAGGTTGCCCTTCCACCGGTGTTTCAGCCTTTTCGGCCGCCTTGCGCAGGCGTTTTTCTTCCTGCTTTTTTTTCTTTGCCAGCTCGCGCTGGCGTTTCTCGAATCCGTAGTTTGCTTTTGCCAATGCGCGTCTCCCGGAAAAACTATGTGCGGTTGCGGAATGCGTCCGCCCGTGGCGGTCCTGAAATCAGCCGTCCACTGTCACTATAACGGAGATATGCGGATGGGCGGGCAGATAACGTACCTGAATTTTCTCACCAATTTCGAACCGCCGCCCCTTTTCGGCGTGCCCGTCGACGGTGATCGGATGCTCCCAGCCGGACGCCAGGAAGCGAAAGCTGACGGTTTCGCCATGGACAGCCACGACCTCGGCCTGCGCAAGGACACCCTTGCGCAGCACGGTAGCGGCTTCCTCGCGCCTGGCGCGCAGGAACTGGCCATAGAGCCAGAAAGCAAAGCCCGCCGCCGGGAGCAGGGTCATTGCGAGCACAAACCAGCCGTGACCGGTCATGTTCAGGGGGCCATCGGCGGACGCTAGCGCCCGCCGGAGATATCGATAAACGCACCGGTGGTGAAAGACGATTCCTCGGAAAGCAGCCAGAGTATCGCCTGCGCAACTTCACTGGCATGCCCGCCGCGCTTCATTGGCACGAACGCCTTGACCCGATCCACCCGATCGGGCTCGCCACCGCTGGCATGCATGTCCGTATAGATGAAACCGGGGCGGACGGCGTTGACGCGGATGCCCTCCTCGGCGACCTCCTTCGCCAGGCCGATGGTCATCGTATCCACCGCGCCTTTGGATGCCGCGTAATCGACGTATTCGCCCGGAGAGCCGAGGCGCGAAGCAGCCGAAGAGACATTCACGATCGCGCCACCGGTGCCGCCATGCCTGGTTGACATGCGCAGCACCGCCTCACGGGCGCACAGGAAGCTGCCGGTGATGTTGGTGGCGAATATCCGGTTCAATCGGCCCGCATCCAGGGCTTCCAGGCGCGCCTGCCGGTCGAGGATGCCCGCATTGTTCACCAACGCATCAAGGCGGCCGAGCTCGCTGTCCACGGTTTTAAACAAGCGGATCACATCGGCCTCGGAAGACACATCGGCGGCCACGGCGATGGCCTTGCCACCGATCCTGCCGATTTCGGCGACGACCTTCTCCGCCGCCGCCTCGTTGCTGTGGTAGTTCACGCATACCGCATAGCCGCGCCGCGCGGCAAGCAGCGCGGTCGCGGCGCCGATGCCGCGGCTCGCGCCGGTAATGAGTGCGATTTTCCCTATTTTGCTTCTCCGCTTGTCCCGTCCGCGTTCATGAAAACAGCTTCGCCGCCTTGGTCACGGTGATCCAGATGCCCCATGCCAGGGGAATGCCGACCGCGACCCACGCGGCGACAACGAGGCCGCGGCGGCTGCCGGAGAAATCATGGCCACTGGCATTCGTGGATGTGGATGTGCCCGTGGTCGTCTCATGTGCAAGCTTGCGCTCTGCGGCAAGTTCCGCCTCGGTCATGTAGAACTTGTCCGCCACGGGGCGCACCAGCAGGTTGCAGACCAGGCCGCCCAGCAACATCGCCGCCAGGATGTACATCGTGACGTTGTAGGCCTGATACGGCGGCACACCGTGGGAGATCTGGTATTCGCGGATGTAGTTGACCACCACGGGCCCGAGTATGCCTGCGGCCGACCAGGCAGTAAGCAGGCGGCCGTGGATGGCACCCACGTGTTGCGTGCCGAACATGTCCGCCAGATAAGCGGGAATGGTCGCAAAACCGCCGCCGTACATGGTCAGGATGACGCAGAAAATGCCGACGAACAATGCGACACTGCCGATGCTGCCGGCCCACGGCGCCGAGGCATAGAGCGCGATGCCGAGCAGGAAGAAAGTGAAATACGTCGCCTTGCGGCCTATGTAATCCGAGAACGACGCCCAAACGATCCGGCCAGCGATGTTGAACAGCGACAGCAGCCCCGCGAATGCCGCCGCGATCGTCGCCACCATGGCGCGCTGATCCTTGGCCAGCTCCGCGAGTTGCAGATCGACGCCGATCAGCCTGCCGCCGAAGACCTCCTGGAGCATCGGAGAGGCCATTCCGATCACGCCAATGCCCGCGCTCACGTTAAGGCAAAGCACCCCCCACAGAAACCAGAACTGCGGCGTCTTATGCGCGGTGTTCACGTGCACGTGACGGGACGTGATCATGCTGTTGGCCTTCTGCGGCGGCGGCGTCCAGCCCGCCGGCTTCCAGCCGGTCGGCGGCACGCGATAGCCGAATGCGCCGAGCATCATCGCGATGAAGTAGATGACGCCCATGGTCACGAAGGTCTGCCAGACGCCGACTGACGCCTCGGTGGCGTAGAAGTTCATGAGCCGGTCGGCCAGGGGCGCTCCAATCATCGCGCCGCCGCCGAAGCCCATGATCGCCATCCCCGTCGCCATGCCACGGCGGTCGGGAAACCATTTGATCAGCGTCGATACCGGGGAAATGTAGCCCAGTCCAAGGCCGATGCCGCCGATCACGCCTGAGCCGGCCCATAACAGCCAGATCTGATGGGTGTAGACACCCAAGGCGGATATCAACAGGCCGCCGGCCCAGCAGAAGGCCGCCACCACGCCGGCCTTGCGCGGTCCCGCCGTTTCCAGCCAGTGGCCGAATACTGCGGCGGAAGAACCGAGGAAAACGAAAAACAGCGTATACATCCAGCCCAGCATCGAGATCTGCCAGTCGCAGGTCGTCGCGAAGACCTTGGAGAGAAAACTCATGTCCTCAGGACAGGCGATTGGCTGCCTGATGCCCAGGGCACGTGAAAGCGGCAGCCAAAACACGCTGAAGCCGTAGGCCATGCCGATCGAAAGGTGGATCGCCAGCGCCGCGGGAGGTACCAGCCACCGATTAAAACCGGGAGCGGCAATGGTCCGCTCCTTCGCCAGGAATTCGATCACGATCCCCCCTTGATATATGAAATTTTATGCAACTTGTTGTATCGAATCGCCTGTTATTGTACCTGCATCATGCGGCATATCCGCCCCACGGCAAGGGACAGCGCATACGGTGAGGTTCCTGCAATAATCTGCCAATGAACAGGTGCGGAACGTTCGAGAAACCGTAATGACTGATTTCCCGCCAGCCGCCGTGACAGTCACCGGCGTCATACTTGCCGGCGGGCTGGGTCGCCGCATGGGTGGCGCGGACAAGGGGCTGCAACTCCTCGACGGGAAACCACTGGTGTCATGGGTGCTGGAACGGCTCTTCCCCCAGGTCGGCGATGTACTGATCAACGCCAACCGCAACATCGCGCGCTACTCGTCGCTCGGGAGCCGGGTCATACCGGACATGGACGGCCAGCAGGCGGGACCGCTGGCGGGCCTGCAGCGCGGCCTGATGGAGGCGTCAGGCGAACTGGTCGTGACCGTACCGTGCGACTCGCCCTGCTTTCCCATGGACCTGGTGCAGCGGCTATGCGTGCCGCTGCGGGACAAGAACGTGGAGCTGGCCATGGTCCGGACGGCAAACCGCATTCAGCCGGTGTTCTGCATGGCACGAAAATCCCTGCTGCCCCAACTTACGGCTTTCATCGAGGACGGCGGCCGCAAGGTGGATGCGTGGTTTGCCACGCTGCGCACCGCGGCCGTGGACTTTGGCAACGAAGCCGACTTCACCAACATCAATACACTGGATGAGTTAAAGGCCGCGGAAGGCAGGGTGCGGCGCTAGAAGGGAAAGCCCGCGCGGTGGCTGCGCCAGGGTGGCGCCGAAAGAAACCTGGCGCCCAAGCTGCCGCCGGATTCAGCGCTTGCCCGGGTAGTCCGTTGCAGCAGCGGAAGGCTGCAAAAGCTGGAAGAACACTTCGTCCTGCTTGACCATGCCGAGCTCGGAGCGCGCCCGCTCCTCGATCGCGTCGTAGCCCTGCTTGAGGTCCTTCACTTCCGCATCGAGCGTGGTATTGCGTGCGGCCAGCCTGATGTTGGCTTCGCGCTGCGCTTCGACCTGCCGGTCCAGGTCCCAGACCCGCAGCCAGCCGCCCTTGCCGAACCAGAGCGGGCTCTGGATTGCGGCGATCAGCACGACCAGGGCCAGGGCAAGAAGGCGCATCGGAATGCTCAAGGGCGATTCAACTGGTAGAAGGCGTCGCGTCCCGCATAACTTGCCGAATCGCCGAGGTCTTCCTCGATTCGCAGCAATTGGTTGTACTTCGCCATGCGATCCGAACGCGACAACGAGCCGGTCTTGATCTGCAGCGCGTTGGCGCCGACCGCGAGGTCGGCGATGAAGGTGTCCTCCGTTTCGCCGGATCGGTGTGAAACTACAGCCGTGTAGCCCACGCGTTTCGCCATTTCGATGGCCGAGAGTGTCTCGGTGAGCGTGCCGATCTGGTTGATC